>CAILCX010000124.1 GCA_903832775.1 uncultured Methylobacter sp.
AACTGGTTATGAAAAATCGATTGCCTGTTAATTGGACGTTTGTTTGTTCAATCGGTGTCGGCCTTGTTGCGATTCCGTTTGGTTTGGTGGAGGCGGTTGCTACGCCGGTTACTACCCACATTGTACTTGATCAAACTATGCCGGGAGTTGACCACCCTCTTACGCCTATTCCAAATGGAGGACATATTCAGGTTATCAATGAAAATGATGGCAAGGCTTCTGTAGACAATTTGTTTTACAGTTTTAGCCATTTTAGTATTGGCTCTGGAGATACAGCCTATTTTAATTTAATCCATACCTGGCAAAATGTTATTTCGAGAGTGACGGGAGGACAAATTTCTTACATTGATGGAACCTTGAGAGTTAGTGGTTCCAGGCTAGTAAATGGTAACTCTAGTAATAATCCCGATTACATCGATGGTTTAGCGGGTGCTACAACCATTGTAAATGGCGCAAAAAATTTTTATTTCATTAATCCGGCAGGAATAGTTTTTGGCAACGGTTCAGTTGTAGATGTGCCAGGTTCTTTTTATGCCAGCACGGCAAGTACAATTAAGTTTGCTAATCCTGATAGTGCTTATGGTGTTGTAAATGGAGTTGCTACTACAGATGAATTATCCTCGGCCAATCCAGTTTCTTTTGGTTTTCTCGGCAACGAAACCGGCGCAATAAACCTTGAAAAAGGCGCAACGATACAAGTCTTTAATGATGAAACGTTAGCCTTGGTTGGACATGATATTAATATCGATAGCAGTACCGTTGGGCAAGTTGATTTAACGCTAGCTCGAAATGGATTTGATGCATATGGTTTGCCTGCGACTGTGCCATTTAATCAGAACGATCCGAGTACATTTCCACGCTTTGTTACAAAAGGTCCTTTATTTATCGATGGTATTCAATTGTTGCTATTGGCAAATCATGGAAAACAGGATGTAGGGATTTTTGGCAATGACGATAGATTAGATTCAGATGGCCTGGCTGCACAAAAACAACTGAATACCGAAATAGCTAAACATCTCAACCTTGATGGCACAATTAATATTAGCAATACTAAGTTGATTAATGCGGGCGGTGATGCAGAAGAAATTACTTATATTAGAGGTGGAAATATTAATTTAAATCACGCCAGTGTTGTTTCCAGTAATTATGGTGATGATTGTGCTGGACTTTGTGCAAGTAATCGATCTGAAGAACCAACACCAGGACCCAGCGGTATTGATATTTTGGCTACTGGGAAATTGACTTTAAATGACGGCCATATAGTTACGGAAACCTCATTTTCACCGGTTAATCCTGCTGATAATGTTGCTATCAAGATTCAGGCGGCTTCCATGCTTATGGATAAAGGCTCAACCGTATCAACCAGATCTTTAAATGTGGCCAATATAGATCCTAGTTATATACCTGCAGGTATAGTTGCTATACCCCATCCTTTAGATCCAAAAGCAGGGGATATTAAAATTAAAATTGGAGCTGATTTTGTAGCCAAAGGTGGTTCATCGGTTGAAAGCAGTACAGAGACATTTGGTGATGCAGGAAAGATTACTATTGATGCAGGATCAATAACATTAAATAACGCCAGCATTAAGTCGGAAAGCCTATCTAATTCTAATGGACTTATTGGTTATGCGAGAAATGAAGATGGCAATATCCAAGATGACCCCAATAGTCCTTACGGTCGAAACTCTAACTATAGTTTGTTAAGTGAAGCCCCAAGCCGTTATACGACACTGTTTACAAATACAGACTCAAATTTAAAAGATATCAATGGTCTTCCTCGTTTTACAGATTCTTATAGCGGGTTTTTATTAGTCATAGAGGACAATAAAGATGCCGGAGCCGCAGGCAGTATTGCTTTAACAGCGCATAACGGCAACATAAATTTAACCAACAGCACAGTCAGCACCAATATTGTAAGTGGGACTCAAGCTACTGAGCCGGGTGCAATCAATCTGGCCGCCGATTCAGGCTCTATCATCATGAATAACTCAACGGTATCATCAACGAGTAGTGGTGACGCGAATGCCGGTAATATCAACATTACCTTCAGAGACTCGCTTAAATTGGATCCTTCAGCAATTAGCACAACAGCTGTTAATGGGAATGGCGGTAATATCACCATCGGTGGCGGAGATTATATTTCTTTGCAGGACTCTGAAATCACCACTTCAGTTACTGGTTCACAGGGTAATGGCGGCAATATTAATATATCGTCAAATTTTTTAATAATGGACAGTGGCTTTATTCAGGCCAATACCGCTGCACAAAACGCCAATGGCGGACTGGTTAATATTAATGTCGGTACCTTATTGCCTTCAGGAAGTTCAGTTTTTGTAGGCGGTAATATACCGTTTTTATTCCAGCCTTTTTCCGGAATTAACGTAATTCAGGCGGCCGCACCCGGCGGACTTAATGGTCAGATAAACGCTACTGCACCACAATTGAATCTAAGCGGCACGTTGGCTACATTAATCGTTCAATCATTTGACCCTGCGGCTATCAGTCGTAATTTGTGCGCTATGGGTGAAAGCAGTTCCCTGGCTCAATCGGGTAAAGGTGGCTTGAGAAGGCAAGCCAAAGATGGCTTAATATAGACAAGTTCATCTATGTCGTTTTAATTATCTTAGGATCTTGGTTAGTCAGATAAAGATATAAAATACTTAAACTGACTTATTCCTGGTCAAATAAAAGCTGATACGCATGTGCAGATTGCTCTGGTTGCTGGTCAAAAATTCCACCGATTACCGCCAGAAAATCGGCTCCCGCTTTAAGTAGTTGTTCGCCATTACTTGGTAAAATACCGCCAATAGCAACAATCGGTATGGCCAGTCTACGTTTTGCCTCACGTAAGGTTTTTATATCGGCAGGCGCAGCCAAGGGCTTGGAAGTGGAAGGGAAAAATCGCCCGAAAGCCGCATAAGTTGCTCCTTCAGTCTCAGCAATTAGCGCTTGTTCCAGTGAGTTATAACAGGACACACCAATAATGGCCTGGTCGCCCAAGTATTTTCTAGCCTGGATAATCGCGCCATCTTCCCTGCCAAGATGAACTCCGTCAGCACCTACTTCTTTTGCAAGTTCAATATCATCGTTAATCAATAAAGGTACGTCATGGTGATGGCAGACTTTAAGCAATTCTTGCGCAATGAAAAGCGCATCAGACGGATTTTTATCCCGATATTGCACAATGACGGCCCCCCCTTTAATTGCAGCAACAACTTCGTTAATGATGGTTGTACAAGATTTATTATCGGTCTGGGTGATGGCGTAAAGGCCCCGCACTGGAAACTTCATGAGTCTTCATCCATCCAAAAAAAACGATTGGGAACATGTTGACCCTTGCCGGGCTGATAAGCGGTATTTAGAGAATTCCAGGTGTATTCCTGAGCTTCGATAAGAGCTTGTAACGGCTCCAAGCCATGAGCTATCAGAGCAGCAATACTGGCGGCCAGTGTGCAGCCGGATCCGTGATAACTAAAGGGCAATCTGTCCCAGGTGTAAGTCTCCCAGATACGGTTATCATGAAACAGTTGATTACTGACCGAGGGTGTATCTTCATGGCTACCGGTTATCAGCACATAGTCGCAACCTTTGTCCAATAAAGCCTGGCCGCAGTCTTTGAGATTAGTCAGTCCGGTCAGTTTGCGTGCTTCTTCGCTGTTAGGCGTTAATACTTTAGAGCAGGGCAGTAGTAAGTCAACAATGGCTGTAATCAGTTTGTCGCTGGATAAATCTGTCCCGCCTCCCGCAGCTAGCACTGGATCAAGGATAACCGGGATCAGTGGGTGTTGTGACAATATCGAATGAATAGCCACTGCGGTCTCATAATGACCGATTAAACCAATCTTAAAAGCCTTGACTGGCAGGTCACTTAATAAGGTGTTTGCCTGAGAAATGATGGCGTCCGGGCTTTGTGGCAGCAGTTTTTTTACATTACAGGTATCTTGTTCTGTTAAGGCTGTGATGATACTGGCAGCATGACAGCGATGGCTGACCAGCGTTTCAATGTCGGCCTGAACACCAGCGCCTCCGCTGGGATCATGACCGGAAAATGAAAGTACGACAGGACGATTAAAGTTCATTGCAGAATAACTAATATTGTTGGGTTAATACCAAAAACCACCTATATGCCAGCGAGGTGTTTTAAGTAATTCTTGATAGTGGACAGGTATGGCATATCGGTCATGTTCTGAATAGATCAAGGGTTGATTGCCTGATTGATTTAAGGTGAGCAGTCGTCTGATTCTTTCTTGTGTGTCAGGATGTGATCTAAGAACAGAGGGAATTGATGCGCTGTGGCCGCGTCCCAAGAGCATATCAATAATTGAAACTTGATAGGCTTCGAGTTTATCCAGCGCCATAGCCAGTCCTTCCGGGTCAGCAGTTAACAGGACGGCCTGGTGATCAGCATCAAACTCCTTGATTCTGGATAAAGAAAATTGCAGAAAACTCATCATTGTCGGTGCAAAAACAATGACGCCTAAAGCAAGCCAGGAAATGGTAACAAGTCCCAGAAAATATAGCGGTAAATTTAAAAAAACCAGCACTAAACCAGCTAAAGACAAGGTGTTGGTTATTCTGCTGAGTACATCGGCATAGGTCATAACATGCACATCGTTATGCTGAATATGGCTGATTTCATGGGCCAATACCGCAATAATTTCACGCATTGTCAGGCTGTTAAGCAGTGTATCGCTAAGACCGATGGCTGAATTTGAAGAAGTGCCTACAGAGAAGGCATTCATAATCTGACTGGGTAAATAATACAGAACCGGCGTTGAAGGTAAGTTGGCACGTGCAGACAGTTCTTGTGTTATCTGGTAAAGGTCTGGAAACTCTTCTACAGATAACAATTTGGCGTTATACATGGAAAAAATGAAAGACGGAGAAAGGTTTGGACTGATAACCAATATCAGAACACCTAAAAAGGCCGCCCATAAAATGCCATCAATTCCTGCCAGCATAAATCCCACCAAGGATAAAATAGCAACCATGCAGATAAAAAGTGCCAGGGTATGGATGATATTTTTAACTTTGTGGTTAAGTTCTGTCATGGTGTATCTCTTGCTGAAAGCGCATCAGCATTACGTTTGACCAGTCCGTCAATCACTGCGCTTAGTGAGCCTTTGGTTTGTATTTCATTGCTAAAAGTCGAGCGGTAGTTGGTCACCAGACTCACACCTTCAATCATGATATCGTAAACCTTCCATTCACCGTTCTTACTGAACATCCGATAACTAACCTCAACTGGCTGAAGTCCGGGTTGTAGTATTTCTGTTTTAACGATAACTTTTGTATCTTCATTTGTCATTTCAAGGGGCATGAATCGTAAGGTCCAATCGGTATATTCGATAAAGGCCCGAGAGTAGGTTCTTACGATAAGCGTTTGAAACTCGTGTGTAAATCTGGCTTGTTCTTCAGTTGTTGCGTCTTTCCAATGCTTGCCAAGAACCAGCGGGGCGATTTTATCAAAATCAGTATGTGGATTTATAACGCTATTAACAAACTTGGTTACTTCCAAAAAATTCTTTGTAAAGGCTTTGTCTTTCAGTTTTTGTTGCACTTTAGACGAAACAACTTGGATAATTTGTTGGGGTGCTTGTAAAGCTTCTGCCAACACTTCCGTTGAGAATGACAAACCTAGTAGAAGCGCCAAAAAAACAAATGACAATGGGTGTTTTAATCGATTTTTCATAAATACCTGGCTTCAAATTAATGATAAGAGTTAATGAATGGATAATTTTTGTTAATTTTATGGAAAACGACAACAAGAGGCATTTAAACATTTCTATCCTAAATTGCATCATGCCGACAATTCACGCAGAACGTCAAGTTGGCGTGAACACGTATTGACAAATCCTTCTGATTTTTTAGGTTCTTACCGCAAAAAAATGAAAATACGGTAACTCTATTTTTTAATGTCTAAAAACACTAAGTTGTTAATCAACAGTCCATTGCACGAGTCCACTGTAAGAGGTAGCAATAACACAAAGTCCAAAGATAATACGGTACCAGGCGAAAACAATAAAATCATGATGGCTGATATAACGCAATAAAGCCTTGATTGCCAATAGCGCACTTAGAAAGGCCGCGATCAGTCCTACGGCAAAATAAGGTGCATCGGTTGCCAGATTCAGTAAATCGCGGTGTTTGTACAAATCATAAAGACTAGCGACAATTAATGTGGGAATTGCTAAAAAAAACGAGAATTCAGTTGCAGCTTTGCGTGATAGTCCGAATAGTAATCCACCGATAATGGTTGCGCCGGAGCGAGAAGTTCCGGGAATCAGAGCAAAAGCTTGGGCAATGCCTAGTTTTAAAGCATCAAAAGGGCTCAAATCTTCGACTTCATGGATGCGGATTTTATGTTCCCGTTTTTCTGCCCAAATAATAACGAAAGCGCCAATAATAAAAGCCAAGGCCACGGGTATTGGCTTAAATAATACGGCTTTGATGTATTTTCCAAACAGTAAGCCCAGCGCTGCCAAGGGCACAAAGGCAATCATCAGGTTAATCGCAAACTTTTGAGCTGACTTTTGGGTGGGTAATCCTAAAATAACGGCAATTATTTTGGCACGATATTCCCAACACACCGCCAGAATAGCACCAACCTGGATAACAATTTCAAATAACTTGCCTTTGTCGTCGTTAAAACTTAATAAATCGCCAACCAGTATTAAGTGACCGGTACTGGAAACAGGCAAGAATTCGGTAAGGCCTTCGACAATGCCCAAGATGATAGTTTTGATCGTTAATAGTATGTCCATTTTTAACAGTAAATTGAATTTGGGAGAGTAAAATTGACTGCCCGGATTTCTCTGCAGTTCTATCTATAGTAAACCGCTATAACTAAAAAAACCAAACAACAGATAATCGGGTTTCATGAATTATCCTGCTTTTGACAGTAAATTGACTAAAACGGGTGCATTGCCCCCCCTGCTTTGTTTATACTATGTTCAACAACGCAAGCGTTTCCGGCACTGTATTTAGTATTTTATTAAAAACTCAGGCTGTATTCTTTCTTGTGTCCTATGATTAACTCAACTTAGAATTTTTAATCCATGCATACTCGCCGTAACAGGATCAATCAATGACCAACAGTTTAATCTCAAAAATCACCGGACAGAATGACATAGATCCTGCAGAAACCAGGGAGTGGATTGAAGCACTCCAAGCAGTGCTGGAACAGGATGGCAGTGAACGGGTACATTTTCTGATTGAGCAATTGGTTGCTGCAACCCGTCAAGCAGGATTTGATATCCCTTTTAGTGCCAATACTGCCTATACCAATACAATTCCAGTAGCTCAACAGGCTCAGTTTCCGGGTGACGTTACCATAGAGCACAAGATACGTGCTTATGTGCGTTGGAATGCGATGATGATGGTATTAAGAGCCAATAAGCACACCAACGTTGGCGGTCATATCGCCAGTTTTGCATCTGCTGCAACTTTGTATGATGTTGGTTATAACCATTTCTGGAATGCGCCGTCAGAGCAAAATGATGGTGATCTTATTTTTACCCAAGGTCATTTAACGCCAGGCGACTATGCGCGTGCCTTCTTATTGGGACGCTTAACACTGGAACAGATGGACAGTTTCCGTCAAGAAGTTAACGGTAATGGCTTGCCTTCTTACCCACATCCCTGGTTGATGCCTGATTTCTGGCAGTTCCCAACAGTTTCAATGGGTTTGGGGCCAATTATGGCCATTTACCAGGCGCGCTTTATGCATTATTTGCAGGATCGTGGCTTTGCCAACACCACCGGTCGTAAAGTCTGGAGTTTCCTGGGCGACGGAGAAACCGATGAACCTGAATCTTTGGGTGCCATTGGCATGGCTGGACGTGAAAAACTTGATAACCTCATTTTTGTTATCAACTGTAATTTGCAGCGTCTTGACGGCCCAGTTCGTGGCAACGGCAAGATTATTCAAGAGCTGGAAAGCGAATTTCGCGGTGCCGGCTGGAATGTCATTAAGCTGGTTTGGGGGCAACGTTGGGATGATTTATTAGCGCGTGACAAAGACGGTTTATTGGTTGCGCGTATGATGTCTTGTGTTGATGGTGATTATCAAACCTTTAAAGCTAAAGACGGCGCTTATGTTCGTGAACATTTTTTTAATACACCTGAATTAAAAGCGATGGTTTCCGACTGGTCAGATCGTGCGATCTGGGAATTGAATCGCGGCGGTCATGATCCGGTAAAAGTTTTTGCCGCTTTTCATGCTGCAGTTAATCACAAAGGCCAACCTACTGTGATCCTTGCTAAGACCATTAAAGGCTATGGCATGGGTTCTTCAGGTGAAGCTCAGAATATTTCTCATCAACAGAAAAAAATGAGCGCAAGTTCGCTTAGTAGTTTCCGTGATCGTTACTCGTTACCCATTACTGATGAACAATTACACGAACTGCCTTATTTAAGTTTTCCTGAAGGCTCAAAGGAACTGGCTTACATGCAGCAGCGCCGTAATGATCTGGGCGGCCATTTACCGGCCAGAAGAGCAAAATCCTATGCACTGGATGTTCCGGTTTTAGCTGATTTCAAGCCTTTGCTTGAAGCCAGTGGCGAAGGCCGAGAAATCTCTACAACAATGGCTTTTGTAAGATTACTGAATATTTTAACCAAAGATGTCCATATCGGTAAACGTATCGTGCCGATCGTGCCTGACGAATCAAGAACTTTCGGTATGGAAGGCATGTTCCGTCAACTCGGCATCTGGTCTCAAGTTGGCCAGTTGTACACGCCACAAGATGCCGATCAATTGATGTTTTACAAAGAAGACAAGCACGGCCAGGTTATGCAGGAAGGCATTAACGAAGCGGGTGGTCTATGTGACTGGATTGCGGCTGGAACTTCGTATTCAACGCATAACGTACCGATGATTCCATTCTTCATTTATTATTCAATGTTCGGTTTTCAGCGGGTGGGCGATTTAATCTGGGCCGCTGCCGATCAACGTACCCGTGGTTTTTTAATGGGTGGTACCGCTGGCAGAACGACTTTAAATGGCGAAGGTTTACAACATGAAGACGGCCACAGTCATTTGATGGCGGCAACCGTTCCTAATTGCGTATCCTATGATCCAACCTATGCCTATGAATTGGCAGTGATCATTCAGGACGGATTACGACGCATGTACGTAGAGCAGGAAGATGTTTTCTATTACATCACCGTTATGAACGAAAATTACGCACATCCTGCGATGCCTAAAGGCGTTGAACTTGATATCCTTAAGGGCATGTATAATTTTAGTAAAGGAGCTGAAAGCAAAGCTCCCCGAGTACAATTGTTGGGTTCAGGAACCATTTTTCGTGAAGTTGAAGCGGCCGCTGTATTGCTTCGTGATGACTGGGGCATCGAATCTGATATCTGGAGCTGCACCAGTTTTACTGAACTGGCCAGAAATGGTCAATCCTGTGAGCGCTGGAATCGCCTCCATCCTACCGAAACCCAAAAGAAATCGCACGTTGAGCATTGTCTTGCTAATACTGTAGGTCCGGTAATAGCCGCAAGCGATTACACGCGTGCCTTTGCCGAACAGATTCGTAGTCTTATTGCTGCTCCTTATACCGTATTAGGCACCGATGGTTTTGGTCGTTCAGATACCCGCGAAAATTTACGCCGGTTTTTTGAAGTGGATCGCTATCATGTGACGATTGCAGCACTAAAGAGCTTGGCCGATTTGGGGCAGTTTGAGGCTTTCAAAGTGGATGTGGCAATCGCTAAATACGGCATTAACCCAGATGTAGCAGCTCCCTGGCTAATTTAACGGATAAATACAAACATGGCTTTATTAATAGAAATTAAGGTTCCTGACGTTGGCAATGTCGCAGATATCGACGTAGTAGACGTTTTGGTTAAACCGGGCGATCAGATTAAACTGGAGCAAACACTGGCTGTGCTTGAAACCGACAAAGCCAGCATGGATTTACCTTCCAGTGCAACAGGTACTGTACAAGAGATATTTATCAAACCTGGCGATAAGGTTTCTGAAGGAACCTTGATTGCGACAGTATTGACAGGGAGCGATGAAGTTGCGGATTCCAAGCCGGAACCCGTTATTGAGCAGGCGGCGAAACCCGTTGAAAAAGCGCCAGAACCGATCATCGCTCAAGGCCACGCAGTCGCTTCCAAAGTTGAAACTAGAAGCGAATCATTACCACAGGTTATTAATAGCAGTGTTCCCGGTCAAATTGCACACGCAACCCCAGCGGTCAGACTTTTTGCCCGTGAACTCGGCGTTGATATCCATAAAATAAACACAGGCAGCGGTCGTAAAAGTCGTATCTTGAAAGAGGATGTGAAAAACTTTGTCAAAAAGATTATGGCTGAAGGCGCAAGCCCAGTTGGTTCCGGTATACCTGCCATGCCTGCGGTTGATTTTTCCCAATTTGGCGAGATAGAAGAACAGCAACTCAGCAAAATCAAAAAATTGACCGGCAAAAATCTAAGTCGTGTTTGGCTCAATTTGCCGATGGTTACCTATCATGATGAAGTTGATATCACTGAGATGGAAGCGTTTCGTAATGCTTTGAATGCTGAAAAATCCAAGGATGACATAAAAATCACTGGTTTGATTTTTATCATCAAGGCGCTGACAGCTGCAATGGTGCAGTTTCCCCAATTTAATGCTTCACTGTCTGTCGATGGCGAAAAACTGCTACTCAAAAAGTATTTCAATATGGGAATTGCGGTCGATACGCCTAACGGTTTGGTCGTGCCGGTATTACGCAATGTTGATCGTAAAGGCATTAACGAATTGTCTGTTGAGTTGGCCGAAAAAAGCAATAAAGCCCGTTTGGGTAAACTGATGCCTGCTGATATGCAGGGTGGCTGTATTACCATTTCCAGTCTTGGCGGTATCGGCGGCACAGCTTTTACGCCGATTGTTAATGCGCCTGAAGTGGCCATATTGGGTGTTACGAGAGCCAAAATGCAACCGGTCTGGAATGGCAAAGAGTTTATTCCCCGCCTGATGTTGCCGCTTGATCTAACTTACGATCATCGTGTCATTGATGGCGCGGAAGGTGCTCGATTTATGGCGGCCCTCAAACAGTATCTGGGCGATATTCGTCGCTTGTTGCTTTAATTTTAGTTTAATCAGGGGAATAAAATGGACGCTAATCCAGCGATTAATGAATCTATGATACAGGCTGAGGTTGTTGTATTAGGCGGTGGTCCCGGTGGATATACCGCCGCTTTTCGTGCCGCCGATTTAGGCAAGCAGGTGGTCTTGGTCGAGCGCTATGCGGCGCTTGGCGGTGTTTGTCTTAATGTGGGTTGTATTCCGTCAAAAGCTTTGCTGCATGTTGCGCAAATTATTCATGAAGCTGATGAATTTGAACAGCATGGGCTTAGTTTTGGCAAGCCGAGTCTTGATATTGACAAGATTCGTAGTTGGAAAGAAAGCATTACCAAAAGCTTAAGTGATGGTTTGGCGGGTTTGGTCAAACAGCGCAAAATTACTTTAGTTCAGGGTATAGGGAAGTTTGCTTCTGCTAACACGCTTGAGGTACAAACTGAGGCGGGTGTAAAAACGATTAATTTTGAACAAGCGATTATTGCTGCAGGATCTCACCCTACCAAAATTCCTGTTTTCCCTAACGATGATCCGCGTTTACTTGATTCTACTGATGCGTTGGAGTTAAAAGAAATTCCAAAAAAACTGCTGATAGTGGGTGGTGGTATCATTGGTCTGGAGATGGCAACAGTTTATCATGCGCTGGGCTCTGAAATTAGCGTGGTTGAATTGATGGATCAAATCATTCCTGGTTGTGATAACGATTTGGTCACTCCGCTGTATCGGCGAATTAAAAAACAATACAAAAACATCTGGCTACAAACCAAAGTAACTGACATTACAGCGCAAGCGGATGGACTTAAAGTTTCATTTGAAGGGAAGGGCGCACCTGAATCTGAATTGTTTGACGCCGTGTTGGTCGCAGTTGGACGTAGACCTAACGGAAAGCTCATTGGTGCAGAATTGGCTGGCGTAAATGTCGATGAAGCCGGTTTTATCTCTGTTGATAAACAACAGCGCACTAATGTGTCGCATATTTTCGCAATAGGCGATATCGTCGGCAATCCAATGTTGGCACATAAATCTACTCACCAAGGCAAGGTTGCAGCCGAAGTGTCTGCGGGACATAAAGCCGGCTTTGACGCTTTAACTATTCCTTCTGTAGCCTATACCGATCCTGAAGTAACTTGGATGGGATTAACTGAAAATCAGGCTAAAGAACAAGGTATCGCTTACGACAAAGCCTCTTTTCCTTGGGCAGCCAGTGGGCGCTCCTTATGTTTGGGTCGCAAAGAAGGTCTGACCAAAATACTCTGCGATAAGGAGACTGGCAGAATACTCGGGGCAGGTATGGTCGGTCCCAATGCCGGTGAATTAATTGCAGAAGCAGTTTTGGCTCTTGAAATGGGCGCAGATGCTGAAGACATTGGTTTGACTATTCATCCACATCCGACGCTATCAGAAACCTTTGCCATGGCTGCAGAAATGATTACCGGCTCAATCACTGATCTTTACATTAAAAAGAAAGCGTAAAAATACCGAATGGGCGCTTGGACTGTTAAATCAGTCTAAGCTGCTCCAATAATAAAGTTCCTTTTCATCATGTTTTTCTTTTAACAATAACTTCAAATAATTTATTTCAACTGATTAAATAAAACGTTGTCAGTTTTGAAGCTACTGTAAAATAGCTGTAATATTTTAAAGGTCATTTTTTAAAAATTTAAAGTGATCTAATTTATAATCTATTCAATATCTGATATTAAGTAGGGAGTCTCGGCTTGTAGTATCAACATTAGACTTTTAACTCCCCCAATTAATTTAATATTAGCCCCAGTCCAGCAGAATAATCGAGCAACCAAATGAAAACCAAGATAGTTTCAGTCATTGCACTCGCTCTACTCGTCTTTATTAACTTCAGTATATGGAGTTATGTTAACAATCCCTTGCAATTGCAACCTTGGACCAAAACCACCATGGGCGTCACTTTTGATCCTATGCGAAAACAGGACACCCAAACTAGCGATACCTTTCCAAGTGAAGAGGATATTGACCATGACCTAAGTTTATTGGCCGATAAAGTTCACGCAGTAAGAACTTACAGTGTCCTTAAAGGTTTGGACAAGATTCCTGAGTTAGCCGCTAAATACAATCTGAATACCACAGTGGGAGCCTGGATTGACGGAAACCTTGAAAAGAATCGTCAGGAAATTGAAACCTTAATTAAGGTCATACGTCAGAATAATCCTAAAATTCTTCGCGTTATGGTGGGTAACGAAGTTTTGTTACGGGCTGAAATTACTGCTGACCAGTTGATCGAATATATCCGCGAAGTAAAAAAGAATACCTGGCGACCAGTCAGTACTTCAGAAACCTGGGATGTCTGGATTAAGCATCCCGAATTGGTTGCAGAAGTTGATTTTATAGCGGTTCATATCTTGCCTTATTGGGAAGGAATCGCTGCGGAAGACGCTGTAGATTATGTATTTGACCGCTACCATGCCGTGCAGCAAGCCTATCCAAATAAACCTATCGTTATCACGGAAGTTGGCTGGCCCTCAGATGGTCAACCTTTTAAGCACGCTACCGCCTCAGTTTCGAATCAGGCAAAATTCTTGCGCGAATTCCTTAATCGGGCAGATGTCGAAAAAGTCACTTATTACATCGTTGAGGCCTTCGATCAGCCTTGGAAGATGTCTCTGGAAGGCTCGGCAGGTGCTTATTGGGGTATTTTTAATGCCGATAGAGAACCCAAATATCCAATGGATGGCGATGTCATCGCAATGCCCAATTGGGAGCATTGGGCAACCGGGGCAGCGGTTTTCAGTGTTGTCTTAATGGGCTTGTTTTTGATTTCCCGTCGAAGCTTGAAACTGCCGGGTATGGTTTTTTTTGGACTTATAGCCAATCTTGCTGTATCAACGATTTTCTGGTCTGTTTCGATAGGTGCTCAACAGTACCAAACCAATCTGACAATTTTCTTTTGGGGTGTTCTGATCTTGATGCAGATGCTCGCAGCTATCATTTTACTAATTGAAAGCTTGGAAATCGCTGAAGTCATCTGGCATCGAAAAACGGCCAGAACCTTCGAGCCGTTAAAACCTTCACCTGAATTTAAATACCCCAAGGTGTCTTTACATTTACCGATTCATAATGAACCACCCGACATGGTGCGTATGACACTAGAGGCTTTGGACAGGGTTGATTATCCAAATCTGGAAGTTCTGGTGATGGACAACAACACCAAAGATCCAGCTGTCTGGGAACCGGTACGTGAAGATTGTGAGCGATTGGGGCCAAAATTCAGATTTTTTCATTTGGAAAACTGGCCTGGCTTTAAAGCGGGTGCGATTAATCATGCACTTGAACAAACTGCCCCTGATGCTGAAATTATTGCCGTTATCGATAGCGATTATATATTGTCGCCTGATTGGCTTAACAGCATGGTGCCTTATTTTGACAATGAAAATGTCGGTTTTATCCAGTCACCACAGGACTACCGCGACCGCGACCAAAGTGCGTTTAAATCGTTTTGTTATTGGGAATATGCCGGTTTTTTCAATATCGGCATGGTGCAACGCAACGAATATAACGCGATTATTCAGCATGGCACCATGACCATGATCAGGAAATCGGCTTTACTGGAAGTGGGTAAATGGTCGGAATGGTGTATCTGCGAAGACAGCGAGTTGGGTTTACGTCTTTATGAAGCGGGCTATGATTCGGTCTATGTCAAAGACTCGTTTGGTCGCGGCGTTATGCCCGACACAATGTCTGGCTATATGACGCAGCGTTTCCGTTGGGTTTATGGTGCCATGCAAATCATAAAGGCACATTGGCGCAGTTTTTTGCCTTCAGCAAAACCCACTTTGACGCCCGCGCAACGCTATTATTTTATAGCCGGTTGGCTACCATGGATATCAGATGCGCTTGCGCTGGTATTTACCATGACCAGTTTAGTGTTAACAGCGGTTTTACTATATGACCCTATACACAGTGAACTTCCAGCCAACGCATTTTTAATGCCGACAGTCGGAATATTCAGCTTTAAGATTATCCGTGGGTTATGGCTATACCAAGCGCGTGTTCCGTGTTCAGTTTGGCACTCCTTGGGCGCATCGTTGTCAGGCTTAGCTCTAACGCATACTGTCGCGAAGGGGACTATTCAAGGGTTATTTACTTCCGGCAAGCCGTTTATGCGGACACCAAAGTTTGAACAACACAGTGCTTTATTCGTTGGCCTGGTCACCATTAGACAGGAATTGTTTTTATTGACATTGTTAAGTGTGGCTATTGGTATGATGGCTTCATTGGAACATTTCGATAATTTCAGCGGCAAATTATGGATTGCGATTTTGTCAGTACAAGCGGTTCCATATGTTGCGGCGTTATTAACAGTATTGATCAGTATTGCACCTGATTATAAGCCTAAAGAGATTATTGAAAAGCCGGCTGTTAAATCCAAGCCAAAGAAAAAGAAATAATATCAAACAAGCATTTGATGAAATTTAAAGGCTTTAATACCGTTTATTTTTGTCGTGGAGACAACAATAGGTTGTCTCCACATTACTACGGCTATAGTTTTGCAGCGTCTAAATCGACATGCTTAATATGATGTGTAACTGCTTCCTCCCCCCCCCTCTCATCATTGAAAATAAATAAAAATTGCTTGACAGCTTTTTCTGCCAAAAAAATATCTTTTTTACGACCGCATAAAATCTATCTACACAGCTCATTACAAATAACGCCAGCAGGTTTAATCCTTAGCTCACCCTTTCGAATACCAAAAAAACCATTGTCGCCCGCTAAGGGTGCTTCCTGAAGGCCGAAAAGAGTCATGATAAAATATGCCCTATATTTAGAGATATAGCGTATTCACATTAATGGCAAGCTTAGATAAAACCTCGGTCAGAACAGAAGTAAGTCGGTTGAAATCCGATTTTGAAAATCTTTGTACCGATGGAAAAATAACCGCTG
>CAILCX010000125.1 GCA_903832775.1 uncultured Methylobacter sp.
ACGCGCAACTAGCTCAACAGGCTCTTTTCTAAGAGTCACCGCTTCGACAACTTCTTTGCGTTTTTGGCTTCGTTTCTCTGCTCTATTCATAGGTATATTATACCATGAAATGCGAAAACTTATGGGACGATTAATATCGAATCCTATTTAATGCATGGCTAGTCTGGATTCCGCAATCGAATACAATTCCATCCGGTGTGTATTGCCCTTCATATAACCAATTGCATAATCTACCGGCAAAATCTCTGATATCTATGCAATTGTTCTGAGTGAGGGAGTGAAGTAGGGCAAGAGTCTGTGATCCGTCATCTGTCCATGTACCGATGGGAACATCTGGATATGTTTGCCGGAAATTTGCCGGAAATACTGTCATATCAATTTGGTGAAATGGTGGTATTTGATGTGGTGATTTGAATTCGAATGATCTGCCAACGGCATCTCCGAGTAAGAGTCCGTATAGGCCATCTTTGATGATATTGGTTTGATTTTGGATGTGAAGGTTAAAGAATGTCATGTTTCTCCGAATGGTTGTGGAGAGGGGATGGTATCACTTTTAGCAGGGATTTATTGAAATCAATGAAATATTGTTGTGGATTTTCGCAGTATAAAGTTTTATATTTATGGTTGTAAATATTTACTAAAGCAAGCCATAAACACAGTGCTATTTTTAATGAAAATAAGCTATTTATTTGTATTTGTAATCATTGGCTTACAAAATTAGATTAATTAATGATTAATGTAAGTTTTGTCTTAATATATTGCTGTATGGACATTTTATTGTGTTACTATTTCAACTTTAAAGTAAAAAATATTGTAACAAAGTAAGGCCTAAAGTGCTTCTAACATGGTGTCAATCTCAAATAAGCTTTCATGACTTAATAAGATTGATAAAGCAAAACTTACTTGCTTTAAATAAACCAACACAGGGCTAATATTGGTCTGTATGGCTAGGCACAAAATTGATTGCGATGATCCCAGAGTTGAGTCCATCAAAAGAAATTATAAAATAGGTAATGTACACAATATTATTCTGTGAATATATTGTTCTACAATTTAACATCGAAAAAATATTAACAGTAAAAGGGGGGTAATCGCCATGACAGCAAGAGAAATGACTAAGCAGGCATTCGCGCTCTACGACAATATCAGAATGAACTTCTCTACTGCTCCGTTGTATTCTGAGCAGTTGATTCGTTTATACAATTTACAGTCAAGAGCATTTTATAGATACAAAAGACGGTTAAAAAATGAGCCATGAGAACATCTCTGGCAACCGAGAACTTAATATATTAATAATATAATATAATAATGTGCGTAGTAATTAATGGATATTTTTTATGGTTATTCGTAGGATAATGGCCAGTCACTTGATATTTTATTAAAGTTACTTACCTCTCTCCTTGGCTATGCCACTCAAAGTGCCTCCGTTGATCATGCAAAATGAACTCGGAGGTATTTTTTTGTCTCCTGTGTATTTCAATACCATTCCGGAAAATAACCAATAATAGTTATTGACAAGAAGAGATTACGAATAGGTATTTCATCACTTACACACATATCTCATTATTGATTATTGTGTTGTCACAGAACCTTCACAAATGGTCTGTAATTCCCATATTTAATTCCTAAGCCATTGATTCTTAATTTGGAATGCAATTGTCTAAAATGTGACCAAGTTAACAAACCTTAATGAAAATTATGTAGTTAGTGGATTACACAATACATTATCCACAGAGTTATCCACAGAAATTGTGAGTAACTTTGCAAACCTATTGGTAGTCATATGCTTACGGGCGATACCTTCAGTATTTTTTGTATAAAAATTATGGTTATTCAGTTTCTTCTGTATGGTATTGCGAAGGCATGATTCACATAGGCAGTCATTTTCAAAATCAATTTTCTGCCGGACGCCAAACATAAAAAAGTCGCCTCACATTGTAAATGTGGGCGACCTCAATTTTGTATTTTTAGAAAATGACTACAAAAGTTTTTTAAGTCGATTTTCCATCAAAAGACTATCCGCTTAATTTGGACAGTTTTTAACTCCGGTAACATCTCTTACATCTGTTTTACCATGAAAGGTTACATTTACCGAACAGGTACCAAAAGCAATCGCAACCGGTGCTTTCCAGTTTCCATTTATATTAACAATTGCTGTTCCCAAATATGCACCATTGGTTGAATCAGTAATCATAGCGGTTTCTTTTAGGATTGCTTGACGTTGTTGCGCGGTACTGGTTTTTGACCAGATAACCTGACCAGAAACATCCAATTTCTTTGTTGCGGCATTAAAGCTGGCACTAGCCAATACATTAGCGTCAACAAGGGCGTCACTTACATTAAACTTCGATTGAACTGCGGGTAACACCTTAACCAATACTGTTTGCGGGGCAGATGAAGCTGTTTTGTTCGTGCTTTCTGTTGCAATGGCTTTAAGTGTGATGGAAAGTTTTTGAGGTTTTGTGGTGGCAGGAACAGTCCATGTCACTATTGCCTTTGCCAAATGAAGCTCAGTATCAATACTATTAACTATTGTCGCTCCTGTAGGTAATTTAACTGGGACTATTGATAGCTGGCGACCTGAACAGTCAAGGGCAGTAAACGCTACTTTTAAAGTGCCTCCGGCATTTATTGATACTTTATTGGGCGCAGAAAGGGTTGGGACTATTTCAACAGGTGCTGGCACGTGTTCATCATCGTCTTCATCATCGTCATTACTTAAAGCTTTGTTGCAACTACCTGATGACACAGTGGATGTTGGATTTACACAAGTATTAGTGGCCGCATCTCTAACCAGTGGCGAATTACAACTAACTGTAGGTCCTACGGGAGCAGTAATGCAAGAAAGCGTAGATAAATTAAATGTTTTACCTGCGGCTACACAGAGCTTTGCCATACCGACTCTACCAGTAGACGAATTTTGTGCTCCAGCATGGCAAGATGAGCAGTCTGTAGCTCCATTTGCATTATTGGCACTGAGGATTGAGGATGTCGCTTGTGCATCTGTGATCAAGCACATCATTGATAATAAGAAGATAAAGGCAGGAACTAATCTTCTTGCGGATGTTTTGAAATTAGGATTTGAGTTCATTTATAATCTCGAAAAAATTAAGTAATTTTATTTTTATCAATCAAAAACCCAAGTATTTTAGGGGTTTATAATAAATAAAAAATATTTGTGTGCAAACGACAGCTATGACAAGAAAAGTTAAATTAATGAAACATAGAAACCATACGTTAATTACGGATTAAAACTAAGTGGAAGATCGCGCTTTTAGATATCCAGTGCAATTATGCTAACACCAATATAGTGCCTCCGATCAGGCAACAAAAGCTCAGTGTACCCAATGGGTAATCGACAGTCCTTATGAAATTATCGCGTTAAAATGCCTTCAGCCCACCTATGTAAAAATACAACGAGCTTTAAATTCATTAAATAGATAACTTTCTGTAAAGTAATAGAAAATCAATTAAGCAATCTAAAAATGAATGATTAGATTATACAGTGCCAAAATGAAATCAATTCATTGAGTCAGATTAAGATTACATTAGGATGGTCAGTTGCAAACTCGGCACAATCTTTTTGTTCAATTTTCTTGGTAGAATTATCTAATTCTAAGATGCATAAATTCTCTTCAGAATCCCCCCAGAACATCCAGCCCAGCCCTCCAGAAAATAATTTCTGTATATATACTGAATACACTCCCAACATTCCCAAGCGCCCACGGAAAAAAATTTAAAAAATATATAATAATGAATGCCGCAGATGGCAGTAAATTTGCGACTATTCCCCCCATATATCATGGGAGACTCTTTTTTTGAGGATATTTTGATTGCCCTTCAAAAGAGGAAGAAGAACATTTACTACTTCCACTACCACCTTTTTCTAATCATAAATAGTAGAGAGAAGAAAACGTGTTTCCGGTTCAATTGGAAATTGGTTTCTCTCCATCCCATCAATTTATGAATAGAGAAGAAGAATTATTATGAAGATATTTTTGAATGTTCCATTTAAAGACAAAAACATTGTAAAAAAATTAGGGGCAATGTGGAGTCCAGGAAACAAGAAATGGTATGTGGAAAATGTTGATAATTTGGAGAGTTTTCTTCTATGGATTCCCGCGCATCTAAAAAATCCACATGTCAGGCAACATTAAGGAATTCTAGAATGTTCCTGTGTCATTTGCCGGTATGAGGTTAGAAATCTTTCCCAACGACAGATTCAAGTCATTGTCCTGCAATTAGGGAAAATCGATTTGAATTCTGCAACAGGTAGGTTGCTGTTGATCATGTTAACGGCAGTTGCCGAAATGGAACGGGATCTTTTGATTGAAAGGACACAGGCCGGTTTGGCAAGGGCAAAATTAGAAGGTAAAACATTGGGCAGACCGTCCAAAACATCTCCAGAACAACGCAATGAAATTATCCAAAAAATGAACAATGGCGTTTCTGTCAGTGAAGTTGCCCGACTATATGATGTTTCAAGAGCCAATATCATTGGTATTCGCAATTCCTCTATCTAAACAATCCTATTGTATTTGGTCCCAATGCCTGTGGTATATTCTAGCCCAGAATACTGCATCACCTAGGTGATACACACAATACGGTAAATACCCCGTTTGTTTTCTGTAAATAGTACTTCCGATAACAAAATCTACAATTTACAGATTTTCTCTCCGGGCGCACCAACAAAAACAAGGTCTTACGGTGAAATGAATGCCTTTTTATTGTCTAAAACTCTTCGTGGCGCACTGGTGGCGCACTTTCAAAAAAACACCCGCAACCCTTGCTGATTTTCAGGCACAAAAAAAACCGGAATTAACCGGCAATATATCAAATGACGCCCTGTTGTTTATACTCTACTTCCAACCTTCGATCAGCACAGTCCATTTTCGTGCTTCATCGGTAATGTCAGCATTACTTTTTTCAGTTGAGAAAAAATCCGCCACCGGCTTTATAAGGCACTTTGTTTACATCGAGAAATAATTTAACGTTTTGCCCGACTTGTCCGTTTATTTTCGCATTTTACCATCGTCTAACTTTATCAATACCACTGCTACCACATTGCCTTTTTAATCCATTACTGGACTGCCGGTAGATCTGGGTTGAATCGATGCGGTAATTTGAATCTACACATTTTGTGCTTACGTATTATTGATTTTGTATTTTATAGGTAGTCAGCGATTTCAGTAATCGAATGACTTGTTCACGGCTTAATTTGCGAATATTTCCATCATAAATTTTTACAACTTTTTCAATAATCCAATTTTGGTTTTTTGTTCAACGCTCGGTTACGCCCCATAAGCGACCATTCGCCTCACATTTCCGAGAGGCGGCGCCCTCAAGTATAGCGGCCAGTCACCCATCATTCTATTTTACCTCCAGCAACTTATTAATCTCAATTTCTATTGGCCGTCAACGGTCCACCCAAGTTCGATAAAAAATTGAGTGTATTTACTTGTATTGAACCTGGACACTACTTACCACTGTAACTCAGGCATCTTTTTATCAAGGGCTTTGAGTAACTCAAGTCAGTTCATACTCATTTGTTGCTTCAGATAATGTCGAATCTAGGAATCATGCTGATCAATTGGCAACGTGATCGTGAAAGTTGAGCCGATGTTAACAGTGCTGCTCACATCAATAGTACCGTGATGTTTTGCAATAATACCCCAAACAATAGAAAGTCCTAGACCAGTACCTTTCCCTACTGGTTTTGTTGTAAAAAACGGATCAAAAATGCGTTTAAGATTTTCCGGCAATATTCCCTTGCCAGTGTCACTGATCAAAATTTGTATCGAAGTATTATCATTTGGACATAGTCGAGTAGTAATTTTGATTGTCCCGTTTTCTTCAATGGCATGTCCAGCGTTGACTAGTAAATTCATAAAAACTTGATTGAGCTGTGAAGCAATACAGCGGACTTCAGGAATTTTGTCACTATAGTCTTTAGTGACTGTGCATTTATATTTAAGTTCGTGCCATACAATGTTCAGTGTTGAATCAAGCCCGTTATGTAAATCTACGAATTGCCATTCCAACTCTCCAACACGAGAAAAGTTTTTCAAATCGGCAACGATATTTTTCATCCTTGAGAGACCGTCTTTTGATTCAGCTATTAGATCAATAATATCGCCCCTTAAGTATTCAAAGTTTTCTTCTATCTTTATGTCGATAACATTAGTTAGATCATTTTTATGAACAAATGCTTGGTAAGCAGTCGTTATTTCCAAAATATCAGTAATGTAGCCCTCCAAAGAACCCAGGTTGGAATAAACGAAGGCAATAGGATTATTTAATTCATGGGCAACGCCAGCCGCTAATTGACCGACAGTGGCCATTTTATCCGATTGTAATAGCTGATCCTTGGCTTCAGCCAATTGGACTATTTTTTCTTCATATTGTTTGCGATCTGTAATATCTCGTACTGTTGCCAGAAGAACGGATTTTCCATCCAGTTCCATGGAGCTTAGTACAATATCAGCCGGAAAAATTTTACCGTTATCAGCGCGCTGAAATAACCATTCAAAACTATAGCTTCCCAACTCTAAGGCCTTAGAATTCATGTCTTTATAATAAGTTAATGAATCTCTGCCACAGGGTTGCTTAAGGGGAGAAAAGTCACTCGGTTGCCTGGTATAAAACTCCTCTCTGGTTTCGCAACCGAAAACAGCTAAGGCAGCGTCATTACAATCAAAAAAACCCTGTTCATCCAAAATCATTACGGCTTCGCTGGTTGAAGTGTACAGTGTACGAAACTTCATTTCAGATTTGGCAAGGATATATTCAACCCTTCTGCGTTCAGTAATATCTCGCAGTGCAGCGGCGATTAATAACCCTTCTGGCGTATTGATTAGACCAAGGCTTATTTCAACGGGTATTTCTTTACCTTCCCGTGTTGTGATAAAAACATCTTGTTGTTTGTTGGGCGATGCAGGCTGAGTATCATCAATGTCATGTTCACTCAATTTGGTACGCAAGTAACTTAACCCATCTTTAAACAAAATATCAACGGATTGCCCAAGCAATTCGCTTTTTGTATAGCCAAATAAATCTAATGCTTGATGA
>CAILCX010000126.1 GCA_903832775.1 uncultured Methylobacter sp.
TCATTACGCGGCGAGTTTTCCTTGGCGGAACGAAAAATACCGGAAGCGATTGGTGATTTTCGTGCCGTGTTGGTTGATCAACCGCAAAACATTAAGGTGCTAAAACTATTGAGTTCAGCGCATTTGATGAATAACGATTCTGTGCTGGCCCGTGAAAACATGGAAAAAATCGTTGAAATCGCGCCTAAAGATGAAACGGCAAGACTTGATTTGGCGACTTTGTTGCAGCAAGCAGGTGATACTGATCGCGCCGTGCAACAAATCAATGCAATCTTGAAAGAAAATCCAAACAGCAAGCCGGGTCTGGAAGCGATTTTTAAAGTGCAACTGATTCAAAAACAGTGGGATAAAGCGCAGGAATCTGCAAAACGCGTTCAGGATGCTTATCCTAAAGAAGGCATGGGCTTTTTCTTGTCTGGTCTGGCTTATCAGGCTGAAGGTAAAGTTGAAAAGAGTTTGCCGGCATTTGAAAGCGCTTTGTCAAAACAACCAGACGCAATCGAGCCTTTGACGCAGTTGGTTAAAAGTTATCTGGCACTTAAACAGTCGGATAACGCCATCGCGAAACTGAATGAAATTATCAAACAACAACCTAAAAATCTGGTTGCTTATAATCTGTTGGGCGGTGTTTATCTGAACGACAAAAAGTTTGCTGAAGGTATCAGTGCCTTTAAAAAGGCGATAGCAATTAAACCGGAATGGCCGGTTCCTTATCGTAATGTTGCTTTGGCTTATCTTGCTCAATCCAATAAAGACGAAGCGATTAAAGCGTTCCAGGAAGGTATCACCAACACTAAAAGTTCAATGGAACTTGTGAATGATCTGGCTTCAATCTATCAGCGCAGTGGTGATAACGACAAAGCGATTGCCTTGTTTGAAGAAACGTACAAACAGCATCCCGAGTCTATGGAAGCCTTGAATAATCTGGCCAGTTATTTGTCCGATTATTCCAAGGACAGTGCCGGACTGGATCGTGCAGCCAAACTGGCTGAGCCGTTAACAAAAATGAGTAATCCTAACATGCTGGACACAGCAGGCTGGATTGCCTATAAACAAGGTGCTTTTGTTAAAGCACAGGAATTATTGTTAAAGGTTGTAGCGATAGATCCGGGTTCTGCGATCAGCAATTATCATTTGGGTATGGCGTATTTCAAGCAAAATGATACTGTTAAAGCGAAAGAGTTTTTGCAAAAAGCCATTGATAAGAAGACTGAGTTTGTTGGCATTGATGTTGCCAAGGAAACGTTGAAGTCTGTAGGTGGTGTTGTGGTTGAGGCTGAAAAGAAATAGCTGGGAACGGAAAGTCGAGGCCCGAGGTTAGATTGGTACTTTTCCAATTTAGTAGTTTATTTTAATATCATGGCGGGTTGTCGATAAGCATGGCAACCCGACTAATATGCCCGTCTGAAATATTTTAAATTGAGTATCCCGGTCTGATCATTGCCGCTTTCTTGCAAAGCGGCGTGTTCATCAGGGGTAATCGCCAATTAACACTCTACCAGGCTTCTAAAACCACAATTGTCCATTCACGGTTATCCGTCGGCTGCAAAGTACGCCAGGACGCGATGCGTTGAGAGTCTCCGGCTTGGCCAGCTGACTTGTTTTTGTAATAACCCACACCCGCATCTTGAAGGATTATTTGTTTGGCTAATTGCCTTAATTCAGCAATTTGTTGGAATCGTTCTTCACGAAACAGATTCTGCCCAATCTCATTTGGATTATTATCGAACAGAATTAGCCCATCATCCTGAACTACCCAAATATCTCGTTTCTCAATCCTGATGTCATTGCTTAATAGCTCGCCAAAAAAATCAGCTGCTTTCAATCGAACTGACAGCATTCCTGAAACTCTTTGCCCATTTTTAACAGGAACCACTAAAGTAATTGCTTCAAAGCCTTCCGGCGCCATATACACGCGACTCGTTATTGGTGCTCGTTGTTCCATGACCAGAATGTTATGTTCAAATTTTGAAGTATCCGAGCCAATGGCTTGCTGATATTTCGAGGGTGCCACAGCGATTATTTTTCCTGGGGCAGAACTTGCTGCAAAACTTTCCGCATAAGGAAATCGACTTAGAAATTCTTCCAATAATCGGGTTAACGTTTTACCTTTCTTAACGCCACTCATGGTTGCAGCTACTTGCTCCATAGCCTGCCGCAGTTCATCTATCTGAAGCTTGGTTACCTTTAAAGCGTTATCCGCTGTCGTCAAATTATCGTTGGATATACGCGTTACATCAGCTAAAGCCCGCTCAACCTTTTGTTTTTCATATTTGACATTTTGTTGTTCTATAACCGCCAATTTACGGGCTTTCTCCGCTTCAACGCCAAACTTAAAGGCGAGTCCCGCGCCGATCAAAATAGCAACCAATACAGCCGTAATTGCCATCAAGGCTATTTTGTTTTTAACCACAAAACGACGCAGTAATTCTCCCGGCGAATAGGCATAAGTGCTTACTAAACGTCCATCACGATAGGCGCAAAGTTCATCAGCCAGTTCACCTGCATTAGCGAAGCGCTTTGACTTATCTTTATTCAGAGCTTTATCGCAAATAGCTGTTAACTCTGGAGGCAGAGACTGATTTTGATTTCGTGATGACGGCATGGGTTGATCGCTGGTTAAGAGCGCCAGAATTTCATCAACGTTACCACGTAAAGGAGGTCGTCCAATTAACAGATAATAAAGAATGCAACCAATTGCAAAGACATCAGAGCGTGTGTCAACATCACCAAATTTTGGATTTGCCTGCTCAGGAGCCATATACGAAGGTGTTCCGACTATATCGCCAACTAGCGTCAAATCTGCATTTTCGTCGGATTTTGTTTGCGCTTGATCAGGTCGACTATGTTGACTAGCAACTTTTTCCAATCCCCAATCAAGATCAACTTTTGCCAACCCCCAATCAAGAACAATGGTTTCACCAAAAGCGCCAAGCACGACATTACTGGGTTTAATATCCCGATGAATCACGCCTTTTGAATGGGCATAAGCCAAGGTTTCACAAATATCAATCAGTCGGTCCAACAAACTCAGTCGATTTGCCAGAGCAAGTTCCGGATTAGTAGTATTGTTAAATTCCTTTAGTTTTTCAGATAAGGTATCGCCTCGAATTAACCTCATGACATAATAAGGGGCGCCATTTTCCTGAAGACCAAAGTCATAAACCGGGACAACTCCAGGGTGTTCCAAACGCCCGGTAATACGAGCTTCACGAAGAAATCGATCGCACAGAGAGCTGTCCAGATGAGCTGATTGCCCCAACATTTCTTTGATGGCTACTTCGCGACCAATTTTTTCATCAAGACCCAGTAATACCCTGCCAACACCGCCTTCACCCACTGTGCCATGTAAAGAGTAATCCCGATCAAATTTGTTTGATGAAGTTGACTTGTTATCTTTTAACGGAGTGGAAGAAGGCCGCATGACTGTTTTGTCATCAACTGGTAATAAACGAGTCATACTGTTATCAGGGTCGGTTGTGCGCATAGCTCAGAAATAAGTTTGCAAGAATCATGGGAAATTCATTATATCTATCAATTAATAATGTGGGGGGTAAAAGACAGGCGTTATTTGTATTATTTAGGAAAGATGTCAATTAGTAAGGTGGTTATGCAACCCCATCAGTGGCACTCAGTATTATAATTTTAGTCAATGTACTGATTAAATGCAGTAAAAGTCTCCATTTCATGTTTTTCATTTACCTTCCTTTGTAGTGTCCAATCACTTTTTGGAAAAAATTGGAATAATTCATTTCGTGATAAAATATAGGTACCACAATATTATTAAATTGCATTTTTAAAGCAATAAAATTGTATTAAGTTTTGTTATACCAGCAAAAGCCCTTTCGGTTTAGCTTCAAGGCTAATAATTTTCAAACTTATTAGCGTCAGCAAAATAGGATATTACCATGTCTAGTACCATTGATAACGCGGGCGAAGCTAAATCCACTGATGGCAAAGTTAGCTTATTAGTAGAAAAGGTTGATAAATATATCGAGCAATTCAAATGTTCGACCCAGCATCTTGATCCAGCGGATGAGCGCTTAAAAAAACTCGATATCGGTTTTGTTAGTGCACTTTCGCACATTATTGACTTACACCCTGGTATTATTAGTGGTCAGTCAAAATATATCACTGAGAAAGCACTGCAGATTGCTTGTGGATTAGAATTAAGTGCGGAAGAAAAAGGAGATATTCTTTACGCTGGATTACTGCAGCAGCTCGGCAAGATAAAATTACCGTTTAGATTGTTAAAAAAATCGTTTTATTCAATGACGACTGTTGAAAAATACCGTTATTTGGGGCACACGACAGATGGTGCGGATTTATTGCAGGGATTGACTCAGTTTAAAGCTGCAGTATCTATAATTCGACATCAATATGAACACTATGATGGCCAAGGATTTCCAGGCGGTCTTTTAAGTTCAAATATACCGGTTGGGTCCAGAATCCTCAGCGTAGTCAGTGATTATATCGAATTTCTTAATGGATCAATGACAGGAACGGAAATGTTTGCGGATGCTGCGCTCGGCCAATTATTAATTAGAAAACAAAGTTATTACGACCCGGATATTGTAGATATTTTTGTTAATGTACTTAAAGGCTTATCCGTTGAAGAGCTCATAGAGGCAATTGCTAAAGAAAAAAAGATTGCTCTGGCTACAGAACGATGGCAGAAAGGGGTTTTGCTTAAGGCGAAAAAAGATTCAAAAAAACAATCAACTATTGTTGAAATTGGATTGTGTCAACTAAAACTCAACATGAATGTCGAAAGCATTTTTTTTGGGGCGATACCCTATATTAGACATTGTATTGTAGATCAAACAATAATTGATGGCGTCAATGAGTTAGCGAATGTCGAAGGCAAAAGTCCAATCATTAAAATTATTTTAGAGTAAGGGTTGGCATAGTCTTTTCAGTGCCCTCGGAGAAGGTTGCCAAATAGGGCCTTAGAGCCTGTTTTAAAGAATTTGTCTTTGTGATTGCCAGTATAGAATTGATCAATTTAAGAGTGTTTGTCAAAATTCGATTACCAACTATTTCGATTAAATCTGCTTGCCGCTTTCAGTGTAGATGTGGCCAGGTCATTATTTACTCGTACTGCCCACTGTTTGCGCAAAAGAAAAAACACGGTTTTTTTATCTCACATCGATAATCAGAGTTTCACTAAGCGTCGTAAAAGTGCCTAAGAGTGGTTATCTGATGTCAGTTGAGGACTTGAAAGATGATCATAATTAAAGTTTTGTTATTAATAACGTATAGCCTACACTAGAAAGTAGTTGGATAATCACAGAAGTGGAAATGAAAAGTAATGAATACACCTCCGGTCGATACAGGAAATTTTAATGACATTTTTTCTTCAGGTTTTTTAATTGGCAATATTGGTGCGCCTTTTGCTATCGGACTGGCTGTTGGTTATTTCGCAAAAAAAATGTTGCGTACAGTCTTGTTTCTTGCAGGAGCAGTAATTGTACTTCTGTTTATTGCGGAATATTACGATATCGTTACTATAACCGATGCAAAGTTATTGGAGGCTGCTAGCGTTGCGACGGAAGCTGCAAAAAATTCCGGTGAGCTGTTGGTTCATCGCTTGACTGGTATTACGAGCAAGGGCGTTAGCGCAGCGGGAGGTTTTTTTGTTGGCTTTAAGCTGGGCTAGTTTTTTTAATGAATGGCAGTTTACCGCGAGTGCTTGTTTATAGATTATATGATCGATAATTACTGAAAAATAACGGTCGCGTTAAAACTTTGAACAAAAAGTTCTACTTGGTTATGTCGCATTAGAGACAGATATAAAACTCTGAGTTTCGAGGAGGAATTGACTTTTCAAAAGTCAGTTCTATAGTAGCCAGTAGTAGGGCTAGCAAATGTAGCATATTGATTCAGGGTTTAAGGAAATTAATTTTGATTTATAGCCATAGTATAAATCAGTTGAATAATTAATATACTAAGTGATATTTTGAAGAGTGGTTGATAGTCGGTCAGTTATTTAAATATCTCTGTTTCTGTATTAAAGTAAATTCGGGTGATAATGTCAGTCGTAATATAGTTTGTTTTATCTGCACTAAACTAGGGAAAGCAATTATGAAATCAAGAGATAGGCGGCGGGGACTGGTGCTGGTTAATACGGGTACGGGTAAAGGGAAATCCTCCAGTGCTCTGGGAATGGTTTTCCGAGCTGCGGGTTGGGGAATGAAAATCTGTGTTATTCAGTATATTAAAGGCCAATGGCAAACCGGCGAACAAAAGGCGGCCGAGCATTTTGATAATATTGAATGGCATGTTTTAGGTGATGGCTTTACCTGGGATACGAAAAATCCTGAGCAGGATATTAAAACCAGCCGGGCAATTTGGGAATTCAGCAAGGCTAAAATCCTGTCGGAAGAGTTTGACGTTGTGTTATTGGATGAGATCAATTACTGCTGTGGTTATAATTGGATTTCAGGTCAGGAAATAGCCGATTTTATTCGTGATGAAAAACCTGTCTGGTTACATCTGCTTTTAACAGGGCGAAATGCCGCCCCCGAGGTCATTGAGTGTGCCGATACTGTTACTGAAATGACCAAAATTAAACACGCGTATGAGCAGGGGATTAAGGCTGAACAGGGTATAGAGTTTTAATTTACCAGTGTTCGATAAAAACAATCGTAAGTATTTTGAGGTAAATACCCTGTTCAAGCTGTAAAATGCCTATTCATTGTAATAGTACGGAGAAGAGAAATGACTGAAGTACAAAAAATCATAATGGCCGTTGCAGGTGTTTTTATAATGGGCTTTGTTTTGGTCGGCTTAAGTAAACAGGATCAGCCCATTGAACAAGTTGAAGCCGCTGCAAAAATTAGAAATAATGTCGCAATGCAGACCATGGCAAGTGATAAGTGTCCACCAAAAATCAAGCAGGAAACTGGTGAGCAGGTATTTTTTCCTAGTGAAGTCTTGAGTGATAAGGAAACTTATGTCACTTTGAAGTGGGTAGGTGAAAATGGGGATAAAGGTGGGTTTAAACACGCATCATGTACATTACATGGCACTCTGGGTGGGATCTCTGAGTTAATTATCGATGATAAAGTTATCATAAATAAAAAGATCTAGATTATATGAACCTCGGTTGAATCTTGTGTTTTATACCTGGATTCAACGGACATCGTCTGTTGTTCAGGCCAATAGATTGATAGTGTTTCCAGAAGGTAGTCGAGTTTATACGAGTTAAGGTGAAAAGCGGTTTATCCGATTAGATTGATTCGGCTAACCTTACAGTCCTGAAAAATTCAGAAATCATAAGGCTAAGGCCCCTTAATCTGCATAGGTGCAGCTAAGGTTAAAATAACAAACAAGAAATTCATATGACAAAAACAATGATTAAAGGAGCTTTAAAAACATGGAAAGAAGATCGGGGATTTGGTTTTATTAGTCCTGATGACGGCGGTAAGGATATTTTTATACATATTTCGGCGCTTAAGGGAGCAAGTCGCCGTCCTGTAACGGGTGATGTTATTTATTATCAGGTTGCAAAAGATAATCGTGGTAAGTACAAAGCTATAAATGCACATATTGAAGGCGTGGAAATTCTGCAAGAAAAAACCGGAGGGTTGCTTAATAACAAGAAAAGCTTAATGTTTATAGCCCTTGCCTTGGTGCTTGTTGCTGCTGGCATTGTTTACTTTTATAAGGATTTTTTGTGAGATTTTGATAAATATAAGTTAATTTTGTTGTGCATTGAAAATATTGTGCTGTGAAGGGTGCGAAGGAATTAATCTTCGTGCCCTTTGTTTTTTAGATGGAAATTAAAATGCTATTATTTTAGGTTTTCAAAGTCATCGCGTAAAATGGTTTCAATGGGTTTTTTAATCAGGTGGCTTACTTGAATTTCATGCTCTTTTTTCTTGTTTGCCAGTTTAATCAAAAAAGCATCTTAAGGGTTTTAAATGACCGACTCACAAAAATGGCTGATTGTTGCTATTGTCTCTTGTTTAAGTTGGCTGGTTTATATGCTGGTTCCCGTATTAATGCCTTTTGCCTGCGCAGCGATGTTGGCTTATCTTGGCGATCCCTTAACTGATAAACTTGAAACCTATCGTTTATCAAGAACTAACGCCGTATTGGTGGTTTTTTCGGTGATGTCCTTGGTTTTTGTTTTGATTTTGCTGCTGTTGCTTCCTCTTTTAGAATCTCAGATTGAACACTTTGTAAGCAATTTGCCAGCTTATGTTACCTGGTTAAATGAGACAGTCGTTCCTTGGTCGCAGAAACGCTTTAATTCAGGTATCAAGCCGATTAATCTTAATCAGATTATAACCCTTGTGAAAAGTCATTGGGAACAAGCGGGCGGCGTGGTTGCAACCATAATGAGTTCGGTTTCGTATTCCGGTGGCGTAATAGCTGAATGGCTGATGAATCTGATATTAATCCCGGTGGTTACTTTTTATTTGTTGCGGGATTGGGATGGGTTACTTATAAAAATTCATGATCTATTACCTCGGCGAATAGCACCAACAGTTACTAAGCTGGCCGGAGAAGTCGATACGGTTTTGGCTGCATTTGTTCGGGGCCAATTATATGTCATGTTGGCTTTAGGCTGTCTTTATAGTGTTGGTCTCTGGATGACAGGGCTTGATTTGGCTTTGCTGATTGGCATGCTTGCCGGTTTGGTGAGTTTCGTTCCTTATTTGGGATCTATTGTGGGAATAGTTGTTGCTTGTGTGGCGGCACTGATGCAATTTCATGAGCCTATGCAATTGGTACCTGTTGCCATTGTTTTTGTGATCGGACAATCATTGGAAGGCATGGTGTTAACGCCGATGCTTGTAGGTGATAAGATTGGCCTTCATCCGGTAGCCGTCATGTTTGCAGTATTGGCCGGTGGCCAGTTATTTGGTTTTCTGGGTATTTTGTTGGCTTTGCCTTTAGCGTCAATTGTTATGGTGTTATTACGACATGTTCATGACTTATACCGGTTTAGTGATTTTTATGGTCGAACATGAAGAGCCGGTTTATATTTTTTATAATATGTCTGTTCCATCTATCAGGAAATATATGTTTTGCCAGTGATGAAAAACGGGAGTCGGATTTTGCGGAGGCTATCAATAGAGTCTTGATGCAGGGTAAAGCGGTTTGGTTGGAAGCGGAAGGAAAAAAGTTTTTTGGGGTTTACAATCAAGGCGAAAAGGTTACCAGCAAGGGTGCCGTAATTATTTTACATGACATGGGGGGGCATCCTGACCAGCAACCTGTAATTCATGACTTGAGAACCTTCTTGTCCGAGCATGATTGGTCTACACTTGCTTTACAAATGCCATTACGTGAAGTCGGTGTCGATATGGAAGACTATTATGTCTTGTTTCCGGAAGCGGTCTCCAGAATACAGGCTGGTATTAGTTATGCAAAGAGTAATGGGGCTGAAAGTATTATAATTGTCGGTTATGGCTTGGGTGGTTTGATGGGCATTTATGCTCAAAGTGAGCAGATGTTGGATATCAAAGCATTAGTCGTCATAAGCTTGCCAGTCCCGAAAACCGAAAACAAGGCTGCGCAGACCCTTCAGTTTATGAGGAGGATTAAAATTCCTATGCTTGATATATATGGTGCCTTGGATTTGCCGGAGGTTACCTTAAGTGCGAAGGATAGGCGGCAGGCGGCCAAGGAAAACGAAGCTTATCGACAGGTTAAAATTGATGATGAGGGTCATGAGTATCTTCATGATGAAGGTTTGTTAGTTAAGCGGATATATAGCTGGCTGGGCGCAAAGTAACTGCGGATTATCTTGATTTTCACTGGAAAGGTTAAAGTCTCTTATCTGTTTTCTGGCTAATCAGGCATCCTTTAATGATTATTCCATGTAATTAATACTTTTAATGGTTTATTATCAATTCATTTTGATGAGATAAAGTGATATGTAATATTATAATGCTGATTTTATAGAGCTTTATTATAAATCAAAATTGCCTTGTTAATTTTTTATATTCAAGGGGTTTTTCTAATAAAATTATAATGTTATATCGATATTGGAGTCCCTGGATTTATCCTCTATTGCATTTTTAGTCGTGTATTGCATTATAAAGCAGTTGCTTAGCTTGAAAAGTGAAAGTGGTATTGTCATGTTTAAGTTTTATTGTAAGCTAATTACAACTAATTCTTTGGGCTGACATGAGCTATAATTACGTGATGGACGTCTAATTTATGAAAAAACATTCATCTGCACTATAGCAGTTAGAAATTATATTACTGTTTATTTTGCATTTATTGCCAAATCTAATATCTACTATGCCAAAGAAACTCGTTACTCTTGAATCTTTAATAGAAACACATGATTTGCCGTTTGTTATTATTGACAAGTCGTTAAAGGTTGTTGCAGTTAACCGAGCTTGGGAAAAACAGTTTAGCATTTCTCGTGAGCAACAGATTGGTAAGCCATGTTGCGCTGAATGTGGAAATTGTCGGCATCAACGTTTATGTGACAAGCTTGAGCCGTACGCCGGAGTTTTTCCACGGAGTGATGTTGCCCCTTCTTCCATGCTGCGGGTGCGAGGCTATCCCTTACTTGATTCAGATGGCCAAATTTATATTGGAGAATCTATTTCTGCGGTAACACCTACTGAATTGGATTCAAATTCATCAATGGTGGGTTCATCACTTGCTTTTCTTGCCTTAAAAAATAAATTAACACAAGCAGCCCAAACCCAAACACCTGTTTTGTTAACAGGTGAGACCGGAACAGGGAAGGAAATTGCATCAGAGTTTATCCATAGGAACTCTAAAAATGCAGATAAAAAATTTGTGATCATGGATTGTACAATCCTTGGTGAGAATTTATTTGAAAGCGAGTTATTTGGTCATGAAAAAGGATCATTTACCGGAGCTTCATCGCAAAAGAAAGGCTTATTCGAGCTTGCTGATAATGGCACTTTGTTTCTTGATGAAGTAGGAGAGCTACCGCTTTCTCAGCAACCGAAATTATTACGGGCATTAGAAAGTGGACAATTTCGTCGTGTTGGTGGAACAGCGCAATTGTCATCAAAAGTAAGGTTGGTATGTGCAACACATAGAAATTTATCGGATATGGTTGCAGAGGGATCATTTCGTGAAGATTTGTTTTATAGGCTTTCGGTTTTTCAGATTGAGATACCGCCTTTACGAGAGAGAAAACAGGACATTCCAGATTTGTGTGCGTTTTTGTTAGCTCAATACGGTCAGATAAATGAATGTAATTACTCTATTAGTAAACAAGCAATGACGAAACTCATTCAACATGAATGGCCTGGAAATATCCGAGAGCTTAGAAATTGCCTACATCTCGCTATTAATTTGTGTTCAGATAATAAAATTGAAGAACAGGATATTAATATTGTCAAACGGGGGCCTATTAATAACAAGCCTAGTCTAATTGCTCAGGACGATTTACAATCTTTTCAAACAAGCTCAATAGATGAATTTGAAACTCGTTTTATTAAAGATTTACAGAAAAAACATAATGGAAATCGTAAGCTGATTGCTGATGAAATGAATATCAGCGAAAGAACTTTGTATCGCAAACTTAAACGCTTCAATTTAAATTAAAGGTCTATAGATCAAAAATGAAGCCTTCGCTCATTAACTGGACGCTTAACACTATCAATCCGAAGTTGGATGTTTTTACTTCGCCTTATGACATGCGTGCGAGCATCGGGCAGTTACAAACTTTGCCACCTTTGCCAGGTATAGCATTGCAGATTATGCAGCTAGCTACTGATCCAGCAGCAGATGCTGCGAAATTGGCTGCTATAATTGAATTGGATCCTTTGCTTGCGGCTCAGGTAATTCGTTGGGCGAGATCGCCTCTTTACGCATATCGTAGACAAATTGTAAATGTTCAAGAAGCGATTAATAGGGTTTTAGGTTTTGATTTTGTGTTTAATCTGGCCTTCGGGTTAGCTACTCTTGCTACTTTAAAAGTACCCAAAGACGGTCCAATTGGTACGCGTTCATTCTGGACGCAAGCAATGGCAAGTACCCGTTTAATGCCAATTCTCAGCAACCAGATGCCGGTTGAGCATCGGATTCCTCATTCACAGTTATTCCTGCCCGGTTTATTACATAATATTGGTTATCCTCTTTTGGGTGATCAATTTCCAAAAGAGTTTAATTATTTAAATAACCTCATAGTCGCGAATCCAACGCTGTCAATTCCTAACCTGGAAAGATTTGCTTTAGGTGTTGATCATAATATGTTGGGGTCTTGGTTGATGCGTTCGTGGGGAATGCCTAAGCCGATCATTGATGTTGTCTATCATCATCATAATCCAAATTATCGTGACGAAAATCACCAGTTAAATTTGCTTATGTATTTAAGTGACAGCTTGCTTGGAACGCTGGGTATAGGTGACGGACAACTACAGCCTTATAGTGAAGAGCTCTTATCAATGCTAAACCTGTCAGCAAATGCGGCTGATGAATCACTTGATAAGCTTAATGATATGCTTGAAAACATTTTTGTAACATCAGATATGATAACAGGTTGATTTGAATTCTTAAGTTCTTGCTGCATTCTCTGGAATGCATACTTGGATCATCGAAAATATTTTCAATCTTTTACGTCGTTCTATTTCACATTGGTTCTTTAATGTGAATTATCTTTTTTCCAGATACTCACAATATTTGTAAAGTCATCTGTCCAAGGCTTCATGTCAAAGTACAAGGGCAATTTTTGCCAGCCACCTAATTGGCTTAGTTGCAGTGGCTTAATAGTTTCAGCATTCTTTGCCATAACTACCCAGTCGGTTGCAACAACCAATGGAATTTCCTGTTGAGGTTTAAATTCCTGAATTAAAGCCGCTAAATGTAGAGCTTCAGCGTTAATAGACAATACTTTCTTCAGTGATAAATGGCGGTTGGTCATATGAAATGCCAAAATTCCATTTGGTTTAAGTTTTTTGAAGTACAGCTCGAGTGCTTCTTTGGTTAACAAGTGAGTTGGAACCGAATCAGAACTGAAAGCATCCATGATCAACAAATCAAACTGTTGGTCCGGTTCTTTTTCCAGTGAAAGGCGAGCATCTCCAACGCGCATCGTCGCTTTAGGTGCGCATTGGCTCAGGTAACTGAAATAAAGTGGGTTGCTGGCAATATCTACCATTAACGGGTCTATTTCATAGAGTGACCAGTGTTGTTGTTCTTTTGCATAACAGGCAAGGGCGCCGGCTCCCAGACCTACAACACCGATATTCCATGTGTTATTTACATTATCGTACTCTTTAAATAATTGTCCCATAGGACCGGGGCGGCTGTAATAAGTTAATGGTATTTGGCTTTTATTTTCCGCCAGACGTTGTGCTCCGTGTTTAGTCGTGCCGTGGAATAATTCATGATAACTTTCTGGTTTCCCATTTTCATCTGTTAATACCGCATCACGCACTGCAAGAACACCAAAAAATGTGCGCTGCTGAAAAATGGTGTGTGAGGATAAACTGTGTAAGCTTAGCGCAATGAAAATAATCGCACCGGACATAAAAGCAAATCCCAATGGGCGCGATCTTAGCAAATAGGTTAATAAGGTAATAAATATCAAGCAGATAACAGCGGCATCAAAATACTGGAGTAAATCATCAACAGTTGCGTAAAGACTTACTCCGGCTATTATCAGTAAAATTGGGGTTATGATTTGCAATATCAGTCCCGTATTGAATGTATATTTTAGGCCTGGACGTAGCATCAAAGCTGCGACAATCATGATTGGGTATTCATAAACGGCGTTAAAAACGAAGGGGGCAACGAAGGTATTGAACATCCCACCTAACATGCCTGCAAATGACATGATCAGATAGAATTTGGTCAGATGTTGAGTATGGGGTCTTTTGTTGGCCAATTCACCGTGACATACCATGACTGCAAAGAAAAAAGCGATCAGGTGCAAGATCAGATAGGCCCAATAAGGTAAATCGGCAGGGTTAATGAATGCGTAGGCTATAAACGGCATCAAAAATATAGGTTGCAATTTAACCATGAACAGATGAATTTTGTCGTTCCATTTGGAAAAAACGATTACAAAGGACAATAAATATACTGTTAAAGGTATGATCCAGAGTAACGGCACGGAGGCAATATCAGTGCTAATAAAATTGGTTAAACCCAATAATAAACTGGAAGGTACAAGTGCCAGAACTAACCAATGTAGTTGAGTGGCAAGACTGAGATGGTTTTTTTGAATTAGGCTTTCAGAATCATTAATGGCTGTTGGAACTGTATTTTGATGGTTTTTCCAGAGTACAAATGCACATCCGGCAATTAAAAAGCAAAGCAGCAGGTAGCCAATACCCCAATCATTTTTCTGATTAGCTAATCCGATATTGGGTTCTAGGAGGAATGGATAGCTTAGTAAGGCTATCAAGCTCCCGGTATTGCTGGCTGCATATAAATAATAGGGATCATGACTGGTATGGTGGCCGACATGCGCAAACCATTTTTGAATCAGCGGGGCGGTTGTGGATACGACGAAAAAAGGAAGACCGATTGCAAGTAATAAAGTCCAGAGTAGCCAGAAAGTTGGATTGGCGTCTGTAGGTGGGGCGGTATTTTCCGGTAAAGCCAAAGGTAGGGCTAGAAAACTGATTAGTATTAATGCTGTATGAATCTGAATCTGGCGTATTTGACTAAATCGTGTAGAAAGATAATGTGCGTAAAGATAACCCAGAAATAAAATGCTTTGGTAAAACACCATGCAGGTATTCCAGACAGCGGGAGATCCGCCCAGTAACGGTAATAAAATCTTACCAAATAGTGGTTGCAAGACAAACATCAACGATGCACTGGTGAATAAGGTTGCAGCAAACAAAAAAATGATAGAAAAACTGCGTACCGCTGGAGCTTTTGAAAGGTGGTTCATTGTTTTATTGTTAGCCTGATGGCTTTTAATTTTTAATGCCTTAATGATAAAGCATTTGTGGGGCTAGGGTAGGTGAAATATAAAAGAACTGGGGTAGTTATCAAAGAGATAACCTTGGCCTGAAAAAAAGGTATTTTCATCTCAAAGCTAGAGTGAACCAAAATATGCAGCTAGCGCTTTAATTTCAGATTCATTCAGATTTACTGTAACTGCATGCATCGGCCCATTTTTGCGTAATCCTTCCTTGAAATTTTTCAACTGCTGTTCGAGATAGTCAGGATGCTGTCCGGCAAGTCTTGGAAATTGGCCTTTGCCTTCCGCGTCAAGTCCGTGGCAGCCGAGACACATGTTTGCGCTGTCTAAACTTGATTTCGGTGCTGCGGATTCGGTTGTTATTTTGGCAGGTTTCTGGCTCGAAAAATAAGCGGAAATATTTTCTATATCTTTGATCTCCAGATTTTTTGCAATTGATTCCATTGTCGCATTGCTACGGTTTCCGGATTTAAATGCTTTAAGTTGATTAACGAGATAAGCAGGTTGTTGGGCTGCTAAGTTTGGCAATTGGCTAATGCTGCTAATCCCTTTTTGGCCGTGGCAACCGAAGCAGGAGCTAGCTTTTTGCTCTCCTGCCGATAAATCGGCAGCTAATACAGGCACAGCAAAGAGTTTTGCTATGAATAAGCTTGAGATTAAGGTTTTCTTTAGTGAGAGCATGGTTCACCTCGCAGGACAGGATTTGGTTATCTTTAATATTGAGTACGGAATTGCACGCTTTTCAAGAGAAGGCCCACGCTATACACCTAAAAATATATGATTAATAAGAAATATACTTTGTTCGATAATGGTGAGCAGAATATAAACTTCTTATTTTACAATGCGTAAAGTTGGTTTTGACGCAGATTTTTTGATCGGCGGCGGTGGTTCATCTTCATCGCTGTCTTCCGGGTCGAAGATCATGCCTTTGCCATTTTCTTTTGCATAGATTGCCAATACAGTACTGATTGGCGTCAGAATGTGCATTGGCTTTCCACTAAAGCGAGCATTGAATTCAATGCTCTCATTCCCAAGATTAAGTCCTTGTATGGCCTCCGGTCTTATATTGAGGACGATTTTTCCATCTTCAATGAAATCAACCGGTAAAATCGCTTTCGGATTTTCAGCATCCACAAGTAGATGCGGGGTCATATTGTTATCAATAATCCATTCGTAAATTGAACGAATTAAATAGGGTTTAAGTGGCGTCATGTTGCTAAAGTTTATTTTAATGGCTCGATCATTTCTTTTTCAGCTTCGCTCAAGCTGCGTTTAAAGGCTGCTCTGTTGAATATGCGTTGAGCATAATTGGAAATTACATCATTGGGCGTTGATATATCGATACCTATGCTCGGTAGGCGCCATAAAAGTGGTGCAATAACGCAGTCTATCAGTGAAAACTCATCACTCATAAAATAGGGTCTCGCAGCAAATATTGGGGCTGCAGACAAGATGCTCTCTCTTAGCATTTTCTTGGCACGTGCAGATTTCTTTTCGCCTGAAAATAAAATTTCATCAAGTAATTGATACCAATCCTGATCGATACGTTTGATCAGCATTCTTGCATTAGCTCTGGAAACCGGATCCATTTGGTGCAATGGTGGGTGAGGGAAACGTTCGTCAAGATATTCCATGATGATGCGTGAGTCATAGAGGACCAGATCACGTTCAATGAGCGTCGGTGAAGTGCCGTTGGGATTTAGTTCAAGTAAATCTTCTGGTGGCTCAGCTGGATCGTAATATTCTATGTCTGCAACAACCCCCTTTTCTTGCAAAACAAAACGGGCACAGTGGCTCATTGCGCAAGTTGGGGATGAAAAAAGTGTCATTACAGATTTACGAGTAATATTTGTCACGAATAACAACCTCTTTAAGACGTGTAGGGCGATAAAAAAAGGTATTATAACAGGTTGGCCAAGTTTTTATTTACGGATGTTAATAGTAGATTGGGTTAGCAATTGCCTAACCCAATCTAAATAATCTGAGATTAATGGATATTCTTCCAGTACTCTTTCTTTAGCAGATAAGCTAAAACAATGAACATTAGAATAAAAAACAGGACATATTTTCCGATGCGTTGTCTTTCAAGTTGGACGGGTTCTCCAACATAGACCAGGAAATTAACCAAATCATTAATGAAAATTTCGAACTCTCCTCCAGACAAGGTGCCCGGTTCTTTAATAAGCAGGTTGGTATATTCATCACCCCAAATATTTTTTTTGATTTCAGCATATTGATCACCTTGTAATTGCCAGAGCGGATTAGGCATGGCCGTATCCTTGAAAATTAGGTTATTTACACCTCTAGGGCTTTTTGGATCGATATAATAACTTTTCAAATAGCTGTATAGCCAATCTGCGCCGCGTGATCTGGCGATTAACGACAAGTCTGGGGGTTGCGTTCCAAACCACTTTTCAGCGTCATGCGCATTCATTGCGCTATGCAGTTGATCGTAGATATTAGCGCCTTCTGGTGCAATGTCTTTAAGTACCTTTTTAGGGTCGACATCGATATCAAGGGCAATACGCAAATAACGAATGTGTTTTATCGAATGGCAGCCTAGACAATAAGTTACAAAGTGTTTTGCACCCCGTTGTAATGAAGCGTTATCGCCAAGATGATTGCTTGCTTTTTGTAGTTCGACACCTTCCGAGGCGACAACTCCAAACGAAACTGATAATAATAAAAGTAATACTGTTAAATTTTTCATATTAATTCAGACTCCCTTTTACATTTTTTGCTAGCCGACTTATAACGTTTCTTATGCCTGTCGGATTAGGTCTTATGGCAAAAAAAGAGCCTTTAAATGCAGCGTGGCCAATTTCAGTAGATCCGTGTTTTAAATGAATTATTTCCTCAATTAAACCGGGCAATTGTTCCTCAAGACTATGTGTTGTGGTGAGCCGCTTAGGTACCGGCTTGGTTTTTTCCCAGCGGGTATAGATTGGCATTAACAAAAAGAAGCCAAAGTAAATGGCGGTAAATACGCGCGCTACAATAGTCGCCGTCGGAGTTGCCGGTTGTGTACCTAAATAACCCAACACCAGAAAGCTGATCACAAACAGAAATAGGGCTTTTTTGTAGATACCGCCACGATAGCGAATTGATTTAACCGGACTACGATCCAGCCAAGGTAACAGGAAAAGCACGACAATGGCGCCGCCCATACCGATAACGCCCGCGAATTTATCAGGAATCGCTCTTAAAATCGCATAGAAAGGTGTGAAATACCAGACGGGCGCAATGTGCTCAGGTGTTTTCATGGGATCCGCAGGAATAAAATTTGCGTGCTCAAGAAAATAGCCCCCCATTTCCGGCATGTAAAAAATTACCGTAGCGAAAAACAACATAAATACGCCGACGCCAACCAGATCTTTTACGGTGTAATAAGGATGAAATGGGATGCCGTCGACAGGATGTCCCCACGGATCTTTTGAGTCTTTGATTTCTATGCCGTCCGGGTTGTTTGAGCCGACTTCATGTAAAGCGACAATATGCAGGAATACCAGCAATACCAGAGCCAAAGGGACCGCAATAACGTGAAAAGCGAAGAATCTGTTCAATGTTGCATCGGAAACCACATAGTCGCCTCTGAGCCAGAGTGATAAGTCATCTCCGATTACCGGAATGGCGCTGAAAAGCGAAATGATAACCTGGGCACCCCAGTAAGACATTTGTCCCCAGGGTAACAGATAGCCCATGAATGCTTCTGCCATTAAGGCTACAAATAACAGCATGCCAAATATCCAGATAAGTTCTCTGGGATGCTTGTAAGAACCATACATCAAGCCCCGGAACATATGTAGATAAACAACAATAAAAAATGCCGAGGATCCGGTCGAATGCATATAGCGAATCAGCCAGCCCCAATTAACATCACGCATGATGTATTCTACGGAATCGAAAGCCAGTTTGGCGTCTGGCTTGTAGTTCATCGTTAAAAAAATACCGGTCAGAATTTGGTTGACCAGCACCAGTAAAGCCAGTGAGCCAAAGTAATACCAAAAGTTGAAGTTTTTAGGCGCGTAATAATGCGCCATGTGTTCATTCCAGAGTTTGGTCAGCGGAAAACGTTGCAAAAACCAGTCGTTACATTCAGTTATACGGTCACGTTTCATGCGCTTACTTCCTCTGCAGGTTCGCCAATAATCAGTTGTGTATCAGTTATATAGCGGTAAGGGGGGATTTCAAGATTGGTTGGTGCCGGAACGCCCCGATAAACGCGACCAGCCAGATCAAACCAGGAGCCATGACAGGGACAGAAAAATCCACCTTTCCATTTGTCGCCAAGATCGTTGGGTGCAATTTCGGGGCGAAAAGTAGGAGAGCAACCTAAATGGGTGCATAAGCCAACAGCAACGAGTATCTCAGGTTTGATGGAGCGCACCTGGTTTTTGCTGGAAATCGGTTGTAAGGATTCTTCGGAGAGTGGATCTCTAAGCTCATTGTCCAATGTTTTTAAGGTTTCAAGTACCTCAGGGGTTCTATTGAGTATCCAGACTGGCTTTCCACGCCATGCGACTCTGATTAATTGACCTTCTTCCATTTTGCTGATATCAACTTCAACAGGAGCGCCGGCCGCCATGGTTTTTGCGCTGGGTTGCATTTGAGCAAGAAAAGGGACAGCTAAATAGCCTGAACCGACTGTGCCAACCACAGTCAAAGCCGAGGTTAAAAACTGGCGTTTGGTCTGATCTACGCCTTTATTATTCATTGAACTCTCCTGATTAAGTCTACGCCTATTAAGGGCGTATTATTATTATGTCGCCAATATACCATTAGAACTTATAAGATTTGAAGCGCTTATCATACTGGTTTTGGTATTTGTTAAGCATTAAAAAAGGAACGAGGTTATTATCTTCTTATAAGTAATTGATATTAAATGATATTTCAGCTTTATAGGCGGGCAGTAAAACTGTTAAATAAATGACAGTATTTGTATTGTTTTAGATCTTGAGGGTAAGTCAGATGTCTGTATTTCTAGCCTATTTCGCCGAGGCTATTAATTAAAGCATTAAGGAAGGTGGAGTTTTCTTCAGGTTTTCCTATGGTCACCCTTAAACAATCACGTAATAATCCGCCTTGAGCATTTAAGTTTTTAATTAAAACACCTTGCCGTTTTATTGATTCGAATATTTTACTTGCTGTATTTTCAGGTGTTTTAAACAAAATAAAATTAGCGTTGCTAGGATAGGCGGCAATGCCGTTCAGTGATTTAAGTTGCTTATAGACGATAGCTCGTTCAGCGCAAATTGCTTGTGTTTGCTGGTCAAATAACGCTTTGTTGGATAAGGCAAAGTTTGCGCTGAGCTGGGTAAGACAGTTGATATTATAGGGCAGACGAATTTTATGAAGCTGTTCAATAATCTCTGTTGAACCAGCAATATAGCCGAGGCGTAAGCCGGCCAGTCCCAATTTTGATACAGTGCGCATAACCAAAAGATTGTCATATTGACCCAGGCTGCTGATAAAACTGGCATCGGCAAAAGGTGAATACGCTTCATCAATTACGACTAGGCCTTTAGCGGTTTTAATGATTTCTTTAATTGACGCTGCACTGAATAAATTTCCTGTAGGATTGTTGGGATAGGCCAGGAAAATGACTGAAGGCTGATATTGTTGTATTGCCGCCAGCATAGCCGGCAAATTCAGCTCAAAGTTTTCTGCCAGTAATGGAATGCCATGGTAGTTAAGTCCGAGGCAATCACTTAGCTGTTTATACATGACGAAACCCGGCGTTGGAGCCAATACGCAGGCATCCGAAGGTAAGGCCATCAGCAGTATTTGGATGATTTCATCCGAACCATTTCCCAGCAAAACATCAAATTGATCAGGAATTTGATATAAATATTTAATAGTCTCGGTTAGTAGCTTCGCTTCAGGGTCCGGGTAGCGGTTTAATGGACAGTCCCTTAAGGTTTCTAACCAGCTTGTTTTGATATCTTCCGGCCAATTATAGGGATTTTCCATGGCATCGAGCTTGATCAAGCCACTGGCGTCTGCAACTTTATAGGCAGACATTGCGATAACTTCTTTACGAAACAGGGAGGAGATGGGCATAAGGGGCAAGCTTCAAGATAAAAGGTTCAAGGTTCAGGAAATTAGCTGTAAAGGTTAAGCTCTAAGGTCAAAAGGTCGAGATAAAAGGTTCAAGAGCTAAGATCTTATCTTGGTGGTTCAAGATAGAAACAACAAGCCTTAAGTTCCTAACCTGAAGCGTAAAGCTCAGAACTGAGAAGTTGAAGCTCTTATTCTAAAGGTTCGAGATTTAAGCTTTAATCTTCTCGGTTTGATGTAGAAGTCACAAGAATAAATCTGCGCAGTCGAAGCTCTTTTCTTAAACCGTCTACATTTACTCTTGATTCACCCGGTATTCCGCCGAGCGGGCATGGGCTGTAAGGCTTTCACCTCTGGCAAGTATCGATGCCGTTTTACCTAATGTATCTGCACCTGCCTCTGAACAGTTGATTAAACTGGAGCGTTTTTGAAAATCATAAACACCCAACGGTGAAGAAAAGCGTGCGGTGCTGGAAGTGGGTAACACATGGTTAGGGCCTGCACAATAATCACCCAATGCTTCGGCGGTATAACGTCCCATAAAAATCGCACCGGCATGGCGAATGTTTTTACACAAGGCTTCCGGGTCTTCAACCGAAAGTTCAAGATGTTCAGGCGCTATGAGATTTGCAATTTCCGCTGCCTGATTTAAGTCTTTGGCTTTGATCAATGCGCCGCGCTTAGTCAGCGAAGTTTTGATAATGTCAGTGCGCTCCATGCCTGGCAATAAGTTGTTAATACTTTGTTCAACAGCGTCCAAATAAGCTGCGTCATCACTGATCAAGATTGACTGGGCATTTTCATCATGTTCTGCCTGAGAGAATAGGTCCATGGCAATCCAGTCCGGGTTGGTTTTACCATCGCAGATAATTAAAATCTCGGAGGGGCCTGCGATCATGTCTATGCCTACTTGACCGAACACCATTTTTTTTGCGGTCGCGACATAAATATTGCCTGGTCCGACAATTTTTGCTACCGCAGGAATGGTTTTTGTGCCGTAAGCCAGTGCAGCAACTGCTTGTGCGCCACCGATGGTAAATACCCGGTCTACACCCGCCAGATAGGCTGCAGCCAAAACCAGTTGGTTGGTTTCGCCATGAGGTGTAGGTACGACCATGATTAATTCGCCAACTCCCGCCACTTTTGCAGGTATTGCATTCATCAAGACCGAGGAAGGATAAGCGGCTTTACCGCCCGGCACATAGAGTCCGACTCGATCTAATGATGTAATTTTTTGTCCTAGAACCGTGCCGTCGGCTTCGGTATATTGCCAAGATTCTATCTTTTGATGTTCAGCATAAGCTCGAATACGGTCTGCACCTGTTTGCAAAGCCTCAGCTTGGTCTTTAGGTAATCCTTCCCAGGCGGCTTTTAAAATTGCTGGAGCTAATTCCAGTTCAGATACTTGCGAAACATTGCGCTGATCAAAGCGGTTGGTATATTCTATAACCGCGTGATCACCGTTTTTACGGACGTCGGCAATGATAGCTACGACAATCAACCAAAAAAGAAATCAAATAATTAAATCAGAATAACCAGCCCGCAAATATGAATTATCACAAGTGTGACTTAGAATCTAACTATGAGTGCCTAAAACTCAAACATACATTCATTTTGCGAATAATTTTAATCATTATTAGTCTTTTTACTCTTTATGAAAGCAGTTATTCGCAAACTAAATCTATAATTTTGGGTAGGCCTACCGATACCTCCATTACTGCCAGTATCGTATTTGATCAAAACATGATTTACTATTTTGAATTTGGAATCAATTCGGGAAATTACACGCAGGTTTCAAAACAATATGCAGGTAAAGCCAACCAGCCTGACGAGATTGATTTACATCCCTTGCTTCCTGACACCAAATATTTTTATAGAGTACTTTACCACCTAACAAGTACGGGCACATTCGTCCCTTCTCCAGAATATTCTTTTCATACTGCTAGATCTAAAGGAAGTACTTTCACTTTCACAATTGAAGCGGATGAGCATTTATACGATATTAAAGGTGTAAAAAGCATGTATCAGGTTACATTAAATAATCAAGCAAAGGATAATCCCGACTTCATGCTTTCTTTGGGTGATATTTTTGGAGATGATCATAATCCGTTCACCATTACCTCCGCAGAACTTGATTCACTTCATAAGGACTACAGGCCGTTTTTAGGAAGTGTTTGTCATTCTATACCGTTTTATATTTGTCTTGGCAATCATGAAGGCGAGAACGACTACTACTACAGTTTTTCTCCTCCCAATAACCTTTGTGTATGGGGAACTCAATGGCGAAAATATTATTATCCAAATCCTTATCCGAACGGCTTTTACAGTGGAAATACTGATAATGAACCCTATGGTATTGGGAATCCAGAGAACTACTTTGCATGGACCTGGGGAGATGCACAATTTATTGTTCTTGACGTTTATCGCGACGAATGCGACACCTCCAGTAAGCCTCAAAAATGGGCGTGGTCGCTAGGTTTACCTCAATATACCTGGCTTAAAAACACACTCGAATCCAGCACATCAAAATATAAATTTGTATTTGCACATCATATTCGTGGACAAGGCCGAGGGGGAATTACCAATGCTACCCAATTCGAATGGGGTGGCCTTGATGGCAATACCAACAAATTTGCCACTTATCGACCGGGCTGGCCCAAAACAATTCATCAGCTCTTCATCGATAACCATGTAAATATTTTCTTTCAAGGCCATGATCATCTGTTTGCCCATGAAATACTTGATAGTGTAACCTACCAGGAAGTCCCCATGGCTGCCGACTCTACATACCAGATTGGAATGCTCGCTAATGCAGGTGCATACACTGCTGATACAATTCCTGGCACTGGGCATATTAGAGTTACAGTTAATCCTACATGCATAAAAGTAGATTTTGTGAGAGCTTATTTACCAGCCGATACGCTTAGTGGAATACATAAAAATGGAGAAATTGGGTTTTCATACACCATTGGCAAATGCGCTAATTCAGGAATTGAAAATCCAAATCTAGATGAAGCCTTCCAGGTATTCCCTAACCCAGCCAATGATCAAATTTCAATTAAAATGGATGAATCCATCATCATTCATCAAATAAATTTGGTGAACGCATTAGGTCAAATTGTATTGCCATCACATTCAGAGGTAATAAATTTAAAAGATATTCCTAATGGAATATACACCATTCATGTCGACACAGAAAAAAGCCATGTTGTTCGAAAAGTAATTGTCAATCATTAATTAAATTTAAATCCATACAACACCTCAGAATAGATGAAAAAACCCTTTACCCTTCTGATCTTACTCTTCCTAATAAAAACCTGCATACAAAGTCAAACAATCCTTCATTCAGAAATGCTTGGGCGCCCCACTGATCATAGTATTACGGTCCAAGTGATGTTCAAAGATTCGGCTGAGGTACAAGTGCAATATGGCACAAGTTCTGGAACATATTCCAATCAAACATCATGGCAGCGATTTAGTGATAGCGCATCTGCCGAAATAAATATTATTGGATTAAGTGCTAATACAAAATATTTTTATAGAGTTAACTATCGAAAGCCTGGCTTAACTAATTATACCAGCAGGCCTGAATATACTTTTCAAACGCAACGATCAGCCGGAAGCACATTTACTTTTGTAGTGCAAGCAGACCCGCATATGGACGAACAAACTGATACTGCAATCTATCAACGCTGCTTAAGAAATCAGCTGGAAGATAATCCCGATTTCATGATAGACCTTGGTGATTTTTTAATGACTGATAAGTTATGGAATGCCTCCAAAGTAGTTCCTCATGATACGATTCCATACCGTTGCAACCTTTTACGAAAAGCCTATGAAACCGCTTCTCATTCAGTTCCAGTATTTATTGCACTTGGCAACCACGAGGGTGAAGCGGGCTGGTATAATAACGGAACGGCAAATAATATTGCAGTTTGGGATGCTATAGAACGCAAGAAGTACTTTGTAAATCCTGCTCCTGATAACTTTTATACAGGGGATACAACCACCAATAAATATATTGGGCAGCGACAAAATTATTATGCCTGGACTTGGGGTGATGCGCTCTTTATAGTACTCGACCCTTATTGGTATACTCAGGTAAAACCCGATTCCCTTAATGGCTGGCGTTGGACCTTGGGCAAGGTTCAATATGATTGGTTAAAATCTACATTAGAAAACAGCAAAGCGAAATTCAAGTTTGTTTTCTCTCATCAAATTATTGGAGGAGACCCTGAAGGTCGTGGTGGGGTAGAGTTTGCCGACCGTTATGAATGGGGAGGCAAGAATCTCGATGGCACCAGTGGTTTCGCAACAAATCGGCCAGGGTGGTACAAACCTATTAAAGATTTATTAGCAGAAAACAGAGTGAATATTTTCTTTCATGGTCATGATCATTTCTTTGGTAAGCAGGAAAAAGACTGTATGATTTATCAAGAAACGCCTCAACCTAGTCACCCTAATTTTGCGAGCGCGGCCCAGGCACATGCATAGGGGTATTTTCAAGGAAAAATTCTTCCTAACTCTGGTCACCTTAGAGTAACAGTAAGCCCCTTAGGCGTTAAAGTTGAATATGTAAGAGCTTACAAAGCGGCTAATGAAACTGGGACACGCCATAATAAGGATGTTTCTGCAACTTATTTTATTGGTGTTAAGAATTGCTACGATTCTGCATCGACGGGCGTTCCAGTACTTTGGAATAGTAATTATTCTGAAGAGCTAATATATCCGAATCCATTTCAAACAGAAACTAAAATTGAGTTTTTATTAAAGACCGCTGATTTAATAAATCTTGTCATTTATAATGAGAATGGAATGCCCGTTCGAAAATTAATAGATGAGAGTATCGTTCCTGAAGGGAAATTTCAAATTATTTGGGATGGGAATAATGGCTTTGGAATGCCATTGCCTGCAGGTAACTATTATTTTATTCTAACGGGTGATAAAATTGGAATGCAAAGTGAGAAGATTATACTGCTCCGTTAATAAATAAATTAATTAATTATCGCGTGAAAATTTCAAGTATGTCGTCTAAATAATTTAAAACAAATAACCTATTAGTGATATTATGTATCGTAAATTTATAAGTACCATAGTTGCCATACTCTTGAATGTTGCCATGTTCAGCCACAACTTGGATATGCATCAACTCAAACTTCACGAATGGGATCTGAACAATCATCAAAAGGTTAAGGCTTCATTATTGATGGTAAAACACAATGAGGTTTATCTTCAATTGTCAGATAACATAACGATACATTATCCTTTGTCATCATTCTCAGCAAAAGATCAAGCCTATATAATTAAAAGGTATACCGCTATTGAGCAACTTAATGCTCAAATTGAAACACCGACCGTATCTAGCCCAATATCAAAACCATCTTTCAACTTTTTAAGAGCTGGAATAATTACAGTGATTCTTTTGGTAATTTGGGCAATCATTTATCTTAGGTTCAAAATAGTTCAGCTAAAATATCTAAACTATTTCTTAATAGTTGGTTTAGTTTCTGTCGGTTATAGTTTCACATCAAATTATATAAGAAGGATAAACTCAACAAGTAATCCAATAAGTGTTGACTCAGCTTTCACTCCATTTAAACCCAATATTGTGACACATTGGGATAATAACTACTTCTATGTTGAATCACAAGGCATCCCAACGACTCATGCCATGATGACTGGAATTACTGGCTGGCAACAACAAGTGCCAATTCCACAATGTTATATTGGTTCAAATGCGTGGAGTATTCCATTAAACCCTGTGATTGCTTCGGTTCCCGTGCCTGTTAATCCATCTCATTTTTCACGTGGAGCTATTGCAATTGCTGTAAATGGTATCGCAATTTTCAATCCTTACACAAATACAGGAGTCGATGCTTATTTAGACGGGCAACTTGATAATTGGGGAGGTCATTGCGGTCGTGCTGATGATTATCACTACCACACTGCACCCTTACATTTATATGGCACTACCAGCAAAACACTTCCTATTGCTTATGGCTTGGATGGCTATGCGGTATATGGAAGTTATGAACCCGATGGTTCATCAATGAAATCGCTTGATACCAATCATGGACACTATGGAACCAATGGTGTTTACCATTATCATGGAACTGCAACTGCACCTTATATGATTGGAAATATGGTAGGGCAAATTACTGAAGACACCACGCATCAAATAATTCCTCAAGCATCTGCTAATCCAATAAGGCCAGCAGGTACTCCATTAAAAGGTGCCGTGATAACAAGTTGTATCGCTAATGGAACCAATGGATATATTCTTTCATATACTCTCAATGGGCAAACTTACAAGGTGAGCTATAGCTGGACTAGCAATGGTGTCTATACCTTCAATTTTATCAGTCCAGGTGGCACCACGACTTCAAATTATAATGGATTTAAGCCATGTATTTTAACTCAGGGAGTAAAAAGCGATAACACCAGTAAAAACAAAATCCAAATTTATCCAAACTTTCTCTGAATAATCTTTGTCGTTTCGCTGTATTTTAGA
>CAILCX010000127.1 GCA_903832775.1 uncultured Methylobacter sp.
ATGGCACTACATTGGTATATTAAAAATAGAGCCTCTGATTTTAAAGGATTTTATTTTTTCAGGCCTTGTAGCGGGTAAAAATCGACCACTTCTCGTAAAAAAGCGACGAAGATGGGTTAGCTAATGCCTGGGTAAAATCAGGCGCGGTGACAGAAACGGTTGTTGTCCATTCGGCCGTATCCGCTTGAACATTTTTTTCAGCCAAACCCTTAACCGATACCGATTGTTGACCGGAAACGGCTTTTTTGGCTTGCACCCCCAAAATAAAAGCAGCACCCGACATGCCCAGTGCCAGCAACAAACCCAGTACCGCCATCGAATAGGGTAATTGTTTTTCCATCAGATCGTCCTCTTGGTTTTGTTCTTTTGATAATTTTACAACGTGTTGGCAGATACTTTAACACTTCATGCCTGATCAAACGACAAGCTATAAATTAGCCCTTAATTTCCGCAGCCGACCCGTTACCTAACCGCCCATTGTCATCAATTTATGAGATTCCAATGACGGCTCTCAATGGAATTTGATGGGTTTAATTTTATACGCAAGACATGGCGTTATTATTCATTACCGGCTTTGGCGATAATCTGCCGGGAAATATAAGCGGTGTTTGATGCCACGCGTGTTGTTAGTTCTGTTGTTACTGAAACCTTGGATTTAATCACTTTTGGTGTTGCGAGCATTGCTACTATGGCATTTATTTTTGCAGAATCACCTGACAATAGAGCAGCCAACTGTTTCGCCCATTTATTAGCTTTGATGATCAGGTCGGCACGGTAGACTGCGTTGTAAGTGGGCGTTCTTGAATGATAATTAGCGGCTCGGGTCCAAATATCTCCGCTGTCTTTCTGAAGATGCCCATGTAACCGCCAGGCGGCTAAATCATAGGCATAGCAACCCGCCGCTGCCACGTCATTCGCGGTTATGCCATACTGCTCAGTCAAGCCCTTGAGGTATCCGGTGTTAAACTGCATAGCCCCAACATCATGTGTTCCGTTGCTATTGCGCACCCATTGCCACGGCTTACCTGCCTCTTTCTCTGCAACTGCCAGTACGATATTAGCCGGTACGTCATAATGAATAGAAGCCGCTATTGAGCAAACGATTCTTTCTTGGAAATGAGTAGGCACATAGAGAAAACTATCACTAAGGCCAGAAGTCGCTGAGGCGCTTACTTGAGTTGAGAGCAGTGCGGCCACGAGACCCATTAATACTTTTACCCTGCTCATGGCGCTGCTCCTATGGTGTCGTTTACGCTTGGTTAGACCGGTTAGCAAATGCAGCAACTTCGGCAGCAAGATCAATCTTTTCACCTGCAAGACTGTCACTGCCAAACGATGGCATATCATTTCTGATAGCGGTGGCGACTTGTCCGCCTAAGGTTTGGTCAATTCGATTTTGAGCTGCGTCTTTGACGGATGTGTACTTATCTTTTGCCACCTGGGCTACGCCTTTGGCTAAATTTGCACCGGTATCGACGGCGACTTTTGTCGCAGTGACAAATCCGCCTTGGCTTCCTGATCCTGTTTGGCTATTTGCTATGCCTGACATTCTAGAACTGTTTCTACTCGGAGAAAAATCTAAACCCATTGCTTTAGCAAGAGAACTGGACTGTGAGCTTGTTTGCGATGAGCGACTACTGTTGTAATCAGTTGAACCCGTGAACAGGCTTGATCCACCGCCAGAACTAGAAGCTGTGTTATCAGCTGCTGCTTTTTGATAAGCGGACATGAGCGCTTGTG
>CAILCX010000128.1 GCA_903832775.1 uncultured Methylobacter sp.
AGGTGTTCATCCTGAAAATCAAGCGATTTTTGTCACGCACTCAGCTTAATATCAGTAGATTGAAAAAAACTTACCTTGACGACTTTTGTAAATGGATTTGTTTGATCTCGCTATCTTCTTAATTAAATACCACCGCTTTGATATTCGAAAGCGTTGCCCCCAGATTTTTTTTCGCTGTAGCCAGGCTTAATAACACTAATTGTTGGCGATCCACCTGGGTGGATTTTGCCGGTAAGTGAATAACCAGTATGCCCTTGGGTGTCAGGGATATTTCGAATGTCACTGTACTGCCTTCGGCTAAAATTAATGTTCCCGTTGTTTTGACACCACTTAGATTTTTAAAGTCGAGTGGATTGACTGATAGCTTACCGACAGAGGCCGTTAAGCTGCGTGGTTTTTCAACAATAATAAGTGAGTCTTTGGGAACTACCTTGCCAGAGCTAAGGTCGAAGACAGGTAGGCTGTAATTGCCTGTTGAAGGTGATGAACCGTCAGGGTGATCTTCAGCCAGTGTCAGGGTTAATCCCTCATCGTTTTGGTTAAAGCTGATTGGTTTGCTGCCTTCATTGGTAGTCAGACGCAGTCCGGGTTGGCTGTCTGTAAGGTTTGCGTCGGTTTCGATCAAGCTATTTGACTGGGCCAGTAAAATATTTTGAGAGCCGATCGGATTAGCAGGACTGGGGTTGCCATTATTATTGCTGTTAAGAATACCTGTTTGTGCCGAAATAACACTGGTAGAGACAACATCAATGCCCGGAGTGATAGTTAGAGTGCCATCGGCAAAAGAAAGTATGTAGCCCAGTTGGTCCGAATAAAGTCCGCTGGGTGATATGGTGTAGATGCCCGGATTAGTGCCGCCTGTGTAGGACAGTGTGCCAAAGAGATGATCATTTTCAGGGGGAATTGAATAACTTACACCGGCGCTGCCTGAGTAACCGAGGCCGTTAAAACTTTGGGTTGTGCTGTTTGCCGTTACCGTCATCGGTGTCATGAAGGATCTTAGCAGAGGTGTAGTCAAACCTTCGTAATTTATCCAGGGGCCATCGGGACTGAAATCCCAACCGGGATTGGAATTTCCATTGGGTGTAGAGTCGGAAATAAAATTTGCTTGTGATTTCATTTCAGCGGTGTTCATGCCCAAAACTGATCCAGCAGCATCTTCTTCTTCAGTTGGGTTGCCGATGCCCTTGAGTAAAGCATTTGATGATTTGTCATAGAAGGAGTTGGTTATTCTGGCTTGATCGGATATGTCGCCGACCAAGCTGCCACAGCTTGATGTACAGCTTGTCACAGCTCCAAGGGCATAACTGGTGTCAATTTTGGCTTCGTATTCCGTCCCATTTCCAATGAGTGCCCCGACCAAGCCACCAACAGACGTATTGCCATCAACTGTACCAATGGCATAGTTGTCAGTAATAGTTATAATTGTATCTGTATTCGTTTCCGCTCGACCAATCAGGCCGCCGACATTCGTATCGCCTGATACAGACCCACTGGCGAAGCTCTGCTTAATTATTGAGCCAGGTGTGGAAATTAAAGGCTGTGTAGAATATGAAGCACCAATCAAGCCACCTACATCGATAGAGCCATACACATCTCCGAGCGCATAGCTGTCGCTTACAGTTGAATTTTCACTATATCCAACTAGGCCACCTACTGCGCTACCCGTTTTAGAAACATTGACAAAAATATTGGAATGGCTGGTGTTCAAGAATGATGCACCTTCAAAATCTTGATTCAAGCTATTACTACTATTCAAGCTACCGATAAGACCGCCAATATTGTCGCCAGTGCCGGAGATCCTACCACCAATGACGAAGCTATTCGATACTACGACATCAATGCCTTTCCCTAAAAGCGCACCAACGTCAGATATTCCGGTAATTTTAGGGTCAAGTAAACCGATGTTTCGGATTCCGGCGCCCTCCGCAATCCCAAATAAACCAGTTTGATCGGCAGGATGATCGATTGTAAGATTTGATATTGTGTGGCCAAGTCCGTCAAATTGTCCTTCAAATGGAGCGGTCGAAGTACCAATTGGAGTAAAGCTGGGGAGGGTCGGTGCCTCGATATCAGCGCCGAGCGCAAAATTACCAACTATACTTTCAGGTTCAGATCCAGTTCCGATTATGGAAAGGGCTTCTAATTCATCTGTTGTAGTTATTACTTTATAGTCATTTTCGGATATTCTAAGACGTGAAACATCATAATCAGCCCTTAAAAAATCTATCCGACCTTTAAATGTTCCATCGCGATTAAAACCAATATTCACCTTGGTGCTTTCGGGTTCAAGGTCAAGACTGGCATAGCCACTGACTGTCATTACGGCGTTGATATTTATGTCACCTGCAGATTTAAGGGACAGAGTCCATGGTGATTGGTCGAGAGAATCAGGATGTGTGGCAGACCAAGTAATTGCATTATTAATATTTATGTCACCTGCAGATTCAAGGGTTAGTTTATTGTCGGTCCAAGTAATTGCATCATTTACGTTAATGTTGCCGTCGAGTGTGCTTTGAATGTGATAATTAGTTGAAGCTAGTGTTGCTGAAACATGAGCCCCAGTCTCATCCCCGCCAATTGCTGCGATAGTATAATCAGTAGGATCAAGCAACCACATGCCGGTCTTGCCAAAAGCGGCTCTTGTATCCACTTTGCTGGAATCGCCAATCTTGACGTGATTACCCGAGGTTTCAATAAAACCACCATCGCCACTTTTCGCACCGCCCCGAGCATTAATGCTGCCATTGACGATTGTTTGGCTTTTGGGGTTATGCACGTCACTCCACAACACAACCTTGCCGCCGTTACCGGCTTCGGTCGCGTTGGCGTCAATGGTGGCTGCCGCTTTCATTTCAACCTGGGTTGCCTGACGCAGAGGGCCACTGCCGTGTAAATCGCCACCTACCAGAACCTCGCCACCCCCAGTTTTGCCTTTGGCGTTAAGGTGTGCACCGTCGTCTAAAAGAATTTTGTTGCCAGTGACAAGGATTTGTCCGCCTTTACTTTCAGCTGAAGAAACATCCAGACTGCCTGCGTTGCGGGTTTGACCTTTATCGCCACCATCCAGAATGATCCGTCCTGCCTGACTGTTTAAGGATTTGGCTTGAATCAGACCATCGTTATTGACTACATTGTCCATGACTGCGTTGGCACTTTGTGCTGTCATGATGACGGTGCCAGCATCGGCCTGAATCAGACCGTGGTTTACCGCAAGTGCATTTAACTCGGCTTTATCAACTTTGACGTTGACCAGACCATCGCCGGCAAAGTCCAGAGTGACTTGTTCGCCAGCGGCCAAGGCCACGGTGCCGCCGTCATTTTTTATAGTGCCGCTGTTGCTGACTTGGGGGGCAATAAAAGCGACAACACTACCGTGGCCGTAAATTTGTCCCTGGTTGTCTATGTGCCCGGCGTTGTTGCCGCCATTGGCAGTGAAATGAGCCTGGCCGCTTTGAAAATCCTGATCGCTAAGTTGCTGGGTGCTGGCGACTAAACCACCGACATCGACCTGCGCGGTTTTACCGAAAATGATACCGTTAGGGTTGAGTAAGTAAACCTGGCCGTTGGCATTAAGTCGGCCCAGAATCTCACTGGGTTTTTGATCGTTGATGCGGTTAAGTGCGATGCTGCTGGCGCCGGGTTGTTGAAAATTGACGGTAGCCTGTTCGCCGATATTGAAACTGTTCCATTGGCCAACCAGTTTATCGCTGGTTTGCTGAACGGTGAGTGTATTGCCATTCTGGCTGATGGTGCCACTACCTAGTGTAATCTGGCCGCCGGTGGGCAGTTCGTTAACGCCCGGCGCGGCTTGAACGGCGCTGAAACCAAGCAGGGTAAGTCCGAGCGTTTTGGCGATGCTGTTACGTAAACTGTGACTGCCTGCTTGAAGCGGCTGGTTGGTGTAGCTGTTTAATGAATACTTGGAGATATCAGGCCGTATGTGATGATGGTGTTTATCTTCGCGGCCTTGAGGCATTTCTGAGCTAACAATAAAGTCATTTTGTGTTTGGTTCCAGATGATACGGTACAAACTGTTCTTGATTGCGTGACGTTTCATGTGAGGATTCCTTGGCTTTAAGTTAGTAGGTTTTACAGGACAGAATCAGGAGTTCGCGTGATCAGTCCGGTGGATTTAATCGATAGTCTGCAGTTACTTAGAAGCTAACCATAGTTTGCAACCAAAGACGGTTTTCATCGGTTTTGCTGTCGCTATCCTTGCCCGAAAGCGATCGCCCCGGGTTGTCGCCGATGGTATGCGCCCAGGAACTTCGAATTGCAAAACGGTTGGAATGACTATAGTTGATGCCAATACCGCCGCCACTGAGGCTGTATTCATTGTGGCCACTGGCGCTGGTCACATCGCCGCGCCAATGTTGCTCGTGTAGCGTGATGTGACCGGTATCAATGAAGCCAACTATTTGTAATTTACCGAGATCAGTACGATAGGGGATGTCATACCGCAGTTCGAAATTGGCGATCCAGCCGCTGTCACCATTGCCTTCGCCGACTGAATAAGCACGCACACCGCTGGGTCCACCGAGGATGAATTTTTCCGCACTGCTGAGATTTTTGCCCGCCAGTTGACCATTGGCAGCGGCAAAG
>CAILCX010000129.1 GCA_903832775.1 uncultured Methylobacter sp.
GAACTGTTCGACGATTTCTGCGTTTTTTTCGGTGGTTTCTTGCTGTTCACTCTTTACCTGCATGGGTTGTTGCGTTGTCTCTAACGATGGGCTGAGTATTTTTATATCAAGCTCCTTAATCTCTTGTAAGGTTGGCAGCTCGGTTAATGAGGTGATATTAAAATAATCAAGAAATTGCTTGGTCGTACCATATAAAGCAGGTCGACCGGGTACCTCTTTATGCGCCACCACCCGAATCCATTCACGGTCCAGTAACGTATGAATAATGCTTGAACTGACGCCAACGCCACGAATATCTTCAATGTCGCCACGTGTTGCCGGTTGTCGGTAAGCGATAATAGCCAATGTTTCCAATAATGCTCTGGAATATTTTGGCGGCTTTTCTTCAAATAACCGTGAAATCCAACGGGACAGTTCGGATCTTACTTGGAATCGGTAACCGCTGGCTATCTGTTTTAATTCTACAGGCCGGTAACGATAATCTTCCTGAATCGATTCGATAGCCGTCTGTATTTCCGCTATGTCTGGCTGTTCAATTTCAGGGAAAATCTGCTGCACCTGTTTGCAGGTCATCGGACGATTGGCAGCAAATAATATTGCCTCAACTACACGTTTAATTTCCACGTTAATTTCAGGTTGTTCGGTTACGGGAGGTGTGCCCAGGGCCCTTAGACTGCACTCAGGACAAACATTGAGTAAAGTTTCAGTCGTTGGCTCAACTGCCGGTTTCGACTGCGGTTTCACCTTCGGTTTCGGCGCAGGCTTCGGCAATTCTGACTCGTAATTCGGCAAAGGGTTCAGACTGGATAATGTCGATGAGTCGTTCTTTACTGAGTTCGAGGATTGCCAAAAACGAGACAACGACTCCGTGTCGACCTTCTTGTCGGACAAATAATTGAGTGAAAAGGAGACTATCCGCTCCTTTAAGGTTTTCCAAAATGGTTGACATTCGTTCACGGACAGATAGGGCTTCTTTGGTAATTTGATGATGACTGAGTTGTTCAACTCTTTTGAGTACATCCTGAAATGCCAACAGCATCTCTTTTAACTGGATATCCGGTAAATTTATTTCGGTATTTTTTAGCGTTGAAACATCGACGCCCACTTCAAATATATCACGTTCAATTCGGGGTAGCTGATCAATTTCTTCTGCCGCATTTTTTATCAGCTCATATTCCTGCAAGCGCCGAATCAGAGTTGCTCTTGGGTCTTCCTCTTCGTCTTCTACTTCGGTCTGTCTGGGCAGCAACATTCTTGATTTGATTTCCGCCAGTAAGGCGGCCATCACCAGATATTCTGCGGCCAGTTCCAGATTTAAAACGCCCATAATCTGAATATAAGCGATATATTGGTGAGTAATTTGTGCGATCGGTATGTTAACAATATCCAGATTTTGTCTACGGATCAAATATAACAACAAATCCAGTGGCCCCTCAAAAGTATCCAGCATTACTTCCAGGGCATCCGGTGGAATATAAAGATCATCCGGTAAGGTATTAAACGGCGCGCCGTTAACCAGTGCATAGGGTGATGGTTCGGCTAAAATTCCGCCGGCCTGCTCAGGGCTATCCATAACAGGGGTCATCGAGAACGCACCAGCTTATAGTCCAGCAATTGCAAAGAAGAGTTTTTGGGCGGCAAACATCGGATAGGCCAAAATTGCCCCCAAGGCATTGGTATATAACAACACCAATAAAATGATAAAACCGTAACGCTCAAGACGGTTATATTGCCAGGCCAATCGATGTGGCAAAATACCAGTCAAAATCCGGCTACCATCCAAGGGAGGAATTGGTAGCAAATTAATCATGGCCAAGGCCAGGTTGATTGATATTCCAGCTATGCCGGTATAAATTAGCGGCAAGGAAATGGCCTCAGTTTGCGTACCGATAGTGACACCCATCCGAGCAATTAAGGCCCAGCCGACTGCCATCAATAAATTGGACACAGGCCCGGCCAACGCAACTAATGCCATATCGCGCAATGGATTTTTAAAATTTCGCGGATCGACAGGCACCGGTTTTGCCCAGCCAAAAATAAATCCGGTACCGGTCATTAGTAAAATTCCGGGAAGAATAATGGTTCCAACTAAATCAACATGTTTGATTGGATTTAAGGTTAACCGCCCTAAAAGAGAAGCAGTGTTGTCACCGTATTTTTTCGCTATCCAACCATGCGCAACTTCATGTACGGTAATTGCAAAAACTACAGGCAAGACCCATACAACAATGCGCTGCATCAACGATAACTCATCCATCATCTTTTAACCTAACATTGGCGCAAGGCCTTTGCCCTGCCGGATGATTTCGACACCCTCGGCAGAAAATTCGATGATGGTCGTCTGTTCGAAGTCGATAATGCCGGCATCAATGATCAAATCCAGTTCATTATCCAGTTTGCTTTTGATTTCGTAAGGATCGGTCATACCTTCATCTTCTCCGGGCAACAACAACGTGGTGCTAAATAAAGGCTCGCCCAGTTCTTGCACCAGTAATTGTGCGACAGGATGATCGGGAATACGTATGCCGACTGTTTTTTTCTTGGGATGTTGTAACCGTCGAGGCACTTCACGCGTGGCTTCCAAAATAAAGGTAAAAGCCCCTGGCGATAAGGACTTGATCAAGCGATACGCATCATTGCCGATTTTAGTAAACGTGGAAACCTGTGCTAAATCTTTACACACCAGCGTAAAATTATGTTTATCATCCAGTTGGCGAATACGACGAATTTTATCTAGCGCTTGTTTATCACCTAGATGACAGGCAATCGCATAAGAGGTTTCGGTCGGATAAACAATCACGCCACCCTTGCGGATAATGTCTACGGCACGATGTATCAAGCGCAGCTGCGGACTCTCCGGGTGTATTTCAAAATATTGAGCCATGGGGCAGTGCCAAGTAAAGTTGAATAGGGCGCGATTATACCGTACATCTATCCAAGCTTGCAGTTGAAAAGGTTTTCTAACTTGTCAGAGATAAGATGTTCAGTTTTTGGAGACGGCAAGAATTTGTCACGGAGATATCAAGTTTAACAGCTCTCTCCCTCAGGGAGAGAGCTGTTAAGTTATTAATTTGTTTAATTTATCTGCACAACCAAACTCTAATTAATGAAATAAGTCGATCTTGATCAACGGGTTTGGACAAATAATCCGAGGCGCCTGCATCCAAACATTTCTTTCGATCTTCTTTCATGGCTTTAGCAGTTAAGGCAATGATCGGAAGATGGGCAAAGTCAGGTAGCGCACGAATACAGCTGGTTGCCTCATAGCCATCCATGACTGGCATCATCATATCCATTAACACCAAATCAACGTCAGGATTTTTGTGCAGCATCTCCAGGGCCTTTTCACCGTTATCTGCCTTGATAGGATTTAATCCATGTCCTGCCAGAATTTTAGTCATGGCGAACATAGTGCGCATATCATCTTCAACAATTAAGATTTTGCGACCCTTCAAATTATCGTCAGACTCATGTAAATGCCGGATAACTCTTTTTTTATCTTCAGGTAATTCATTTACTACGCGATGCAAGAATAATGCGACTTCATCAATAAGTCGCTCCTGAGATCTGACATCTTTCAGGATGATGGAGTTGGCATAGTTGCGTAGCGACATTTCCTCGTCCATGGACAGCTCACGAACCGTATAAATAATGACAGGGGGCATGTCTATTTTTTCTTTTGCTACGGCATTAAGTAATTCCAGTCCTTGCATATCGGGTAGACCAAGATCAAGTATAACCAAGGCAAAGGTTCTTTCGCGTAAAGCTTGTAGCGCTTTTTCACCGGTATCGACCTCTTCGACCGTGACATTGCCATTACCAACGGAACGAACGGTTTCACGACGTATCAGCGCATCGTCTTCAACGACTAAAACCCGTTTTTCAGCGGATGATGACGCTTGTTCAAGGCGGTTTAAAACGGCTTCAATATCTTCCCTGAGCACTGGTTTTCTTAGATGTCCAATGGCGCCAATACGTAAGCCGTCATTTGACGCGTCTTCAGAGGATACGATATGAACAGGAATATGTCGGGTATCGACATCTTGCTTAAGCTCATTCAAGACGGCCCAACCATCCATACCCGGAAGGTGAATATCAAGGACAACTCCGTCAGGGCGGTATTTTCTGGCTAACTCCATGCCCTCTTCACCGGTCAGCGCAATTAAGCATTTAAATCCGCGTTCCCGGCTGTTCCCGGCTAAAATTTTTGCGAAACGCAAATCATCTTCTATGACCAATAAAACTCTATCCTTGTCGGCGATACTCTCGCGGTCATCATCAACATTGATCGGTGCGGGCAGATTATTGGTGATAGATGGTGTTTTATTCTGGACAGGATAAGTCGGTTTAGGGTCATTACGGATAAGCTCTTTTTCGGTCGATGCCTCTTTGCCAATTGCTTCAACCGGAATGTAAATACTGAACGTAGAGCCTTTGCCAAACTCGCTGACCAGTTGAATTTCACCTCCCAACAAGGTAACCAGTTCCCGGGATATGGATAAGCCCAAACCGGTGCCGCCAAAACGTCTGCGATCTCCTGAATCAGCTTGCTGAAAGGCTTCAAAGATTATTTTTTGTTTATCAAAAGGAATGCCAATTCCGGTATCGGTGACTTTAATAGCTAAGGCATTTGCAGGATCTAACTGGCTACGTGATAAATCGACATCGTCAGGCACTGTTGTAAAGGCTACCGAAACGGAACCTTTTTCTGTGAATTTCAAGGCATTGCCGACCAGGTTTTTGATGACCTGTCCCAAGCGTTGCGCATCGGTAACAATGGATTTTGGAACATCGTTTTCACAATCAATGTTCAATGTTAATCCCTGATTTTTGGCCATGTGTTCAAACTGAACATTGATGGTGCGCATTAATTCTTTAATTTCTATAGGTTGTAACCTTAAGTCCATCTTGCCGGACTCAATTTTAGAAAGATCCAGAATTTCGTTAATCAGATTCAGCAGATCACTTCCGCTATCGTAAATAACGCTAGCCGTTTCAACTTGGTCTTCCGAGAGATTTCCTGTCCTGTTTTCAAGTAAAGATCGAGATAATAGCAACAAGCTATTTAGCGGCGTTCTAAGTTCATGGGACATATTGGCCAGGAATTCCGATTTGTATTTGCTGGCCATGGTCAATTCTTCGGCTTGAACTGCCAACTCCCGGCGTGCTATTTCATTCGCCGTTTTTTGTTGTTCCAACTGATCATTGTTGGTTTTCAGTTCAACATTAGTCACTTCCAACTCTTCTTGTTGTGCCCTGAGTTCATCTTCAGAATCTTTAACGCGCTGTATCTGAGCTTCCAGTTCTGCGTTGATGTTTTGTAGTTCCCCTTGCTGGGCTTTTAATTCCTGCCGTGATAATTCTACTACCTTCGCTTGTGCCTCAAGCTCTTCATTAGAGGCTATTAATTCTTCCTGCTGGAGTTTCATGCGGGCTTGAGCTGCAGTAATTTCAAAGGCTGTAGCAACAATTTCAACTGCCTGCGCCAGATATTCCATTTCCATTTTTGTTAGAGGCTCTAGAGTACCTATTTCCAAAACGCCCCGGATTGACTGCTCATAAAGAATAGGTGTTACACAAATGTTACGAGGTACCGTTTCACCTAACCCTGAAACGACCCGAACGTAATCATCAGGCACATTTTGAAGTAATATTTGTTTCTGCTCTAACGCTGCCTGACCGACCAAGCCTTCACCTAGTTTGTATTTGCAGGATAAATTCTTTCTCTGGGTATAGGCATAGGTTCCAAGCAATGCCAATTCAGTGCCATTATCAGAAACATTTGCAATGTATAAGGCTCCCACTTTGGCGTCGAGATAGGTGGCAATTTCGGTTATGGTTTTTGAAGCTAAAACAGCGACATTATCTTGCCCCATTAGCATTTGGTTAATTCGTGCGATACCCGTTTTTAACCAATCTTGTGATGAGCTTTCGTTGCGGCCAGACCTGAGAGCATGCTGCATCCTTTCAACCGAGCCGGCTAATTGGCCAATTTCATCTGTACCTTGAATGTCAACTTCCGTATCCAGTTCGCCTATGGAAATACGCTCGGTAATCGCCATCATTTTTGTGATTTTGCGTATCATCAATCTAATATAAATTAATATAAAAGTTGCCAGTAATATCATAATTGTCAGAATCGCTATCAATATTGCCCGATTCGACTCATACCGGGATTGATTATCCATATATTCCTGCAAAGTAACGTCCACCTGAATTTGCAGCAATCTATCGATATCTTCTTCGACAGGTATAAATAAGGGGCGTATGGCTGTTTTAACCAAGTTATCCACAGCTTCCGTGTTCCCAGACAGCAGATATTCCATGGCCGGGGTTATTCCTTCCTGAGTCAGTTGTTTGGTCTCTTTTTCAAACCTACTAGATATCCCAAATTCTTCGCTGGTATATTTTGTGGACCGATATTCAATCCAAAGTTTTTCCATATCAATAAGATTCTGCTTGATACGTGCGACATTTTTGGGGATTTCATCCTTGAACGCCAGAGAGTTGGCAATTGATAGACGATTGGCCAGTATTTTTACCTTGATTTCACTTAGTTGCCTAAGTCCAACAGTACGATCCAGATAAATCGTGCGTAAACTATCGTTGGACTGCTCCATCCCATTCAAAGCGGATAAGCCCATGGCAATGGCAAGCAAGGCCATTAACCCAACAACCAGAAACAGACCTTTTATATTGAGATTATTCAGCATGGAGAAACTCATTTTGATGTTATTTTAGAGAAACGAGGTGAAGTTTTGTTTGCTCCCCTCCACCAAACCCTTTTCCAGAGTGGGCTTGGCTATTTTTATTACTGATTACACTGTATTGCTAAGCATGCCAAGTGGAAGAGGTAAGTCATCGTTCCAATCATTGTGCCATGTGGTTTTTACATCATTCGCGATCCACTCAGGGCATGCAGGGATGAGGTCAATTTCATTGAGCCGTCCAATATTAACTCTTCAATAGGTCTGTGTTGCAAGGTATGCCAGATCCGATCAAAATCAATATGGATACTTTCAAAAATGCTGACCAATTCCGGGTCGAAATGCTCTCCGCAACCTTCTTGAATAATCTCGACGGCCTGTTCATGGCTGAAGGGGGCCTTATAAGGACGCTTGGCCCGAAGCGCATCGTAAACATCAGCAATTGCAACAATTCTGGCGCTCAAAGGTATGTTTTTACCTTTTAAGCCTTGTGGATAGCCAGAACCATTCCATTTCTCATGATGCGATTTTGTGATGTCTGTACCCATGCCAATCATTGGGTTATTCGGATAGATTTTTAACACGGCGTTAAGTGTTTCAAATCCGATAACAGGATGCGTTTTCATGATTTCAAATTCTTCAGGTTTAAGTTTTCCTGGTTTCTTCAAAATAGCATCGGCAATCCCGACCTTGCCAATATCATGCAAAGCGGATGCGTGATAAATCATCTCTACGAAGTGATCATCAATTTCTGCTTTTTGGCTCGCATGATTTTGTGCTGCTTGGGCAAGGCGTCGACTAAAAGATCCAACTCTGTCGATGTGCATTCCGGTGTCATCGTCGCGAGATTCTGCCAACTTTGCCAAGGCTACAATTGTGGACATTTGGGCGGCGTTAATTTCATGCTCCTGATCTGAAATGGTGTGCTTTAAAGAGAGATTGCGTTGCTCGAGCTCCTGTCTCAAGCTATTTAGTTCGATGTGTGTGGAAACGCGTGCCAATAATTCTTCCAATATAAAAGGTTTGGTAGCGTAATCCACTCCACCATGATCAAACGCCACAACTTTTGCATTCGTATCATGTAAAGCACTTAAAAAGATGATTGGCACCTCTTTCAATTGGGGATTTGCTTTAAACACATCACAAACTTCATAGCCGTCCATGCCTGGCATGTCGATATCCATAAGTACCAAATCGGGTGTTTCCGCAATTGCCATCGCTATCGCCATTTCACCATTAGGAGCAACCCGAACCAGATAGCCTTCTGACAACATTGCAATAGCCAATAATCGAAGATTTTCTGGCGTATCGTCGACAATTAAGACATTGTTCCGAGCTCTAATGTTTTTCATAAGGCTGTCCTGTATTATCCAAAAGTTTCAATAAAGAGGTATAGTCAAATTTTTCGGTCATAACCCGCAGTTTCTGGCCTATCCAAGGGTCTTGATCTTCCGTTCGCACAATCCAGTCAGTAATATTTTCGATGTAACCGCTACGAATTGCTTGTTGGAGACCCAAGCGTAGTGAAATCGGCAAAGTTTCAACCATTTTACTGTTCAAGCGTCTTTCATCTTGAAAATCAGACTTACTTTCCCCTGCGTAAATATATTTTGTGTCAATCAGGTGGCCAATTTCTTCAAAAAAAGTTTGTTCGCGTACTGGCTTACATAAGAATTGGTTAACGCCAACTTTAAACGCCAAGTCCCTGTTTTTGCTTGATGGTGATGCTGTAATCATAATGATTGGAACCTGATTGTCACTCGGCAAGCCACGAATACGCTGGGCAAACTCCATTCCATCCATTCCCTTCATTTTTAGATCCAAAATAATGATTGAAGGTTTCTGTTCCAGAAAAGCAGTTAAAGCGTCCTCTCCATTGGTAATCAGACAAACTTTAAAACCTACTGAGCTAAGAATTCGTCCCAGCATATTCAAATTATCAGTGTCATCATCCACAACCAATACAAATGGTGTTTCATAATCTGGATCCAGGTGAATTACAACCTGGGTGGATTTCCGTCTGTTTTCAAAGTCAGTCGGTTCTGCAGTAAATTCAAATCTAAATAGACTCCCTTTGTCGACTTCGCTTTGAACGGTAATCGAGCCATTCATCAGGTGAGCAAACTCATTACTTACGGCCAGACCTAATCCTGCGCCTATATTCTTAGTGCCTGCTCTTGCTTGCTCAAAAGCATTAAAGATGCACTCTATTTTTTCAGTTTCAATGCCGCACCCCGTATCCTCAACTTCAACATAAACTGTTGTTTTATAGTCGTAATAATCAGTTATCCCTGCGCGTATTTCAATTCTTCCATGGTCTGTAAATTTCAGCGCATTACCCAAAAGATTAATCAGTACTTGCCGGACTTTATTTGCGTCAACCATTAACCAATCTGGAAGATCTTTCGAGTATTGGACATTTAATTTCAGACCTTTTTTTCTGGCAGATAAAAGAAACATTCTTTCGAGATCATTCAGTAAGTCATAAAGACTCGTTTTCGAAAGAGTTAAAGTCATTTTGCCTGCTTCAATTTTGGCCATATCCAAAACCGAATCAATTAACATTAAAAGATGTTCGCCGCTCCGGTCTATGATCTCCAGATATTCACACTGCTGAGTTGTTAAGTTGCCTTCTCTTCTAAGAAGTTGAGCGTACCCTAGAACAGCATTCATAGGCGTACGGATTTCATGACTCATGCTGGCCAGGAATTTACTTTTGGCCTGGCTCTCAGCTTCCGCTCGCACTAACTTTAGCCGTGCTTCATCAGCCAGTTTCAAGTGCGTTATGTCGCGTGATATTTGGACGCATTCAGTAATATCAGAATTACGGACAATCGGTGCAAGTCTATGGCTATAGCAGGTTGCCTGGGGGTTCCAGGGAAGATGCATATTGGATTCGAATTCTGCAATTTCACCTTTTTCAAATACTGATTTAAGGGCTTTTCGCTGTAACTCGCTACCAAGCTCATCAAAAAATTGATAAGCAGATTTTCCAATAAAATCTGAATTATTATGCGATTGATTTATAAAAACGATATTTCCCTGGCGGTCGACATTTATAATGCAGTCAGGTGTATTCTCGACCAGTAATCGAAGCTTATTGCCTTCTTCCAGCAAGGCGCTGGTTTGTTGGCCAACTAAATCCTGAAGGCCTATTCGGTAGCGTGCCAACTCGAGAAATACGCTGACTTTACTAAGAAAAATGACAGGATCAAACGGTTTGACAATGTAATCAACCGCTCCGCTTTCATAGCCTTGATAGGAGTGGTATTCATCTGCGTAGGCTGCCGTTAAAAAAATGATCGGAATACGAGAGGTGTTTGGATCGCCTAGAAGTAAATCAGCCAATTCATAGCCATTCATGTCAGGCATATTTACATCGAGTATCGCCAGAGCGAAGTCATAGTTCAGGGTATGTGCGAGCGCCTCATCACCACTGCCTGCTTTAATGACATTAACTTCTAGTTTACTAAGTACTTTTTCAAGGGCAAACAGGTTTCTTGGCACGTCGTCGACAATGAGAATATAAACTTCGGGCATCTTAGTCTCCTAAATCAAACTTAAAGCGACTGATATTTTGAAAAAATAGAAAGTTTTAACGACGTGTTCATGATTGTTATAAAATGCTCAATGGCTTATTCGGTAGAATAAAGCGATGAAAATATCAAAAAGCTTAAATCTTCTTTTTATAAATTCTGGCTTTTTCATCGATAGTTATAAACTTGTCGGCAACTGATGAAAACATCAGGCTTTCCTTATCTCCCAAGCATAAAAAACCGCCGTATTCCAGACTATCCCAAAACAGTTCCAGCACCTGGTTTTGGAGATCCTGATTAAAATAAATCAGGACGTTTCTGCAAACAATCATTTGCATTTCCCCGAAACTTTTATCAATAACCAAGTTATGCTGACTAAATGTTATTTTCTTCTTGAGTGAAGAGTCCAATAGCGCAGCACCATATTTGGCGTGGTAATATTTTGATAGAGAAGAAGTTCCATCGGCATTTAAATAATTAATGCTGCCTTGTTTGACCGTATCTAAAGGATAAACCCCGGCTTTGGCGGTATCCAAGGCCGGTTGGCTAATATCGGTTGCGTAGAGCATTGCCCTGCCAAGCAGTTTTTCGTCATTCAATAATATTGCCATTGAATAAGCCTCTTCACCGGTAGCGCAGCCTGCATGCCAAATTTTGAAATGTGCCCAGGTTCTTAATAGCGGCACTACTTTTTCCTGTACGGCTTTATAAAAAAAAGGATCTCTAAATAAAGCGGTCACGGAAATTGAAAAATAAGCGGCTAATTTATGAAAAAACAAACTGTCTCTTAATAGCCGTCCCGTTACTTCAGAATAAGTCTTGTACTCTGCATCATTCAGGAACTGTAATAAGCGTCTTTCAAGGCTGACTCGGGAATAATTGCGAAAGTCATAGCCATAGCGTCTATAAATAGCTTCCAATAGCAAGTCTATTTCTATTTCCGCAATTTCAACGCTGTCGTTTGTTTCCATAGATTGATATTTAAAACAATAATTACCAGGACAGGTAAGGAGAAAAGGGGCTACTAAAGCCAAAGGAGATATTCACTTAAAGGCTTTTGTGACACAAAGCTTAACATTCGGTGGTATAGGTATTTATACGTAAGTATAGCAGAAAATCAATATAGCCATATTATTTGTGCTACTTTAATATTGCATAAAAGCTAGGTGGATAGTTGATGTATGTTGCTGAGCTTAAGCCCCTTACAGGCTGATTTTCGTATAAATACGTATTACCCCCTATACATAAAAAACCAGTAGGGTGTATAAGTGCGGCGCTATATGCCAAACGTTATAAACAAGAAAAAGGCTGGGGAATAATTACAAAGTTTTGACTAATTGCAAAGTCATCCCCGCATTCAATACAGGGATGACGAGTTATGTAGATGTTTGTTGAAGTGTGGCTAAGATATTGTTAATGAATGAATTTTAATTAACAATATTGCGTTTTATCCCTTGGAAAAGTGCATCGATTCATGCTCAACAGCGACTTTTATAATATCCCCAGCTACAAAGTTACCGGCTAATATTTCCTGAGCCAGCGGATTTTCCAGCTGTTGCTGAATCGCGCGTTTCATTGGTCTTGCACCGTAAACCGGATCAAAACCGGCTTCGCCCAATAAGTCAAAAGCTTCTTCTGAAATTTCAAAACCGATTTCACGGTCCTGCAAACGTTTACGCAAGTACTCGATTTGAATGGCAGAAATAGCACGAATTTGTCCTCGTCCCAAGGAATGAAATACCACCGCCTCATCAATCCGATTAATAAATTCCGGACGGAACTTGGTGGCGACTATGTCCATCACCGCAGCTTTCATAACCGTGTAAAGCGCTTCGCCCGACAGTGATTGAATAATATCCGAGCCTAAATTAGAGGTCATTACAATAATGGTATTTCTGAAATCGACTGTTCGGCCTTGCCCATCGGTCAAACGACCGTCATCCAGCACCTGTAATAAAACGTTAAACACATCGGGATGGGCTTTTTCAATTTCATCCATCAGAATAACCGAATACGGTTTACGTCTAACCAATTCTGTTAAATAGCCACCCTCTTCATAGCCGACATAGCCTGGAGGTGCCCCAATCAATCGCGCTACCGAATGTTTTTCCATAAATTCGGACATATCAATGCGTACCATGGCATCCGGCGTATCGAACATGAACTCGGCAAGGGCTTTACATAATTCGGTCTTGCCCACACCGGTCGGTCCCAAAAATAAAAACGAGCCATTTGGCCGATTCGGATCGGACAAACCGGCTCTGGAACGGCGAATCGCGTTGCTTACTGCTTTTAATGCTTCTTCCTGACCAATAACCCGTTTGCCAAGATTTTCCTCCATGCGCAATAACTTGTCGCGTTCACCTTCCATCATTTTAGAGACGGGAATCCCTGTCCATTTTGATACTACCTCGGCAATTTCCTCTTCAGTGACTTTGTTACGCAACAAAGTCATTTTCTTTCCTTCGGTAGGCGAGTCTGAATGCAATTGTTTTTCCAGCGCGGGAATGATCCCGTACTGTAACTCAGACATACGAGCCAGATCGTTGGTACGACTGGCCGCTTCCAGTTCAGTTCTGGCTTGCTCCAGCTTTTCTTTAATCGAGGCTGAGCCCTGTAAGGAAGCTTTTTCCGCTTTCCAAATTTCTTCCAGATCGGAATATTCTTTTTCCAGAGTTGCGATTTCTTCTTCCAGAATTTCCAGACGTTTTTTAGACGCGGCATCTTTTTCTTTTTTTAGTGCCACCTGCTCAATTTTCAACTGAATCAAGCGTCGATAAAGTTTGTCCATTTCTTCAGGTTTGGAATCAATTTCCATGCGAATACGGCTCGCTGCTTCGTCGATCAGATCGATTGCTTTATCCGGCAACTGGCGGTCGGCAATATAACGATAGGAAAGGTTTGCTGCTGCAATAATGGCAGGATCGGTAATATCAACGCCATGATGCACTTCGTATTTTTCTTTCAGACCGCGCAGAATGGCAACGGTATCTTCAACCGACGGTTCGTCGACCAATACTTTTTGAAAGCGCCGTTCCAGAGCAGCATCTTTTTCAACGTATTTACGGTATTCGTCGAGTGTCGTAGCGCCAACGCAATGCAATTCGCCACGTGCCAAAGCGGGTTTCAGCATATTGCCGGCATCCATCGCACCTTCTGCTTTACCCGCACCGACCATGGTGTGCAGTTCATCGATAAACAAAATGACCTGACCTTCCTGTTTGGCCAGATCATTTAAAACCGCTTTTAGACGCTCTTCAAATTCGCCACGAAATTTCGCTCCGGCAATCAGCGCGGCCATATCCAGCGCCAAAACCTGTTTGCCTTTTATGCCTTCCGGCACTTCGCCATTGACAATACGTTGCGCCAAGCCTTCAACAATCGCCGTTTTACCAACCCCCGGCGCGCCAATCAAGACCGGGTTATTTTTGGTGCGGCGTTGCAAAACCTGAATGGTGCGTCGTATTTCATCATCTCGTCCAATCACCGGGTCGAGTTTGCCTTGTTCAGCACGCTCGGTCAGATTGATGGTGTATTTATTTAAGGCTTGTCGTTGTTCTTCGGCATTGGGATCGTCGACGGGCTGGCCACCGCGCATGGCATCGATGGCATTTTCTATGGCCTGTTTGGTGACACTGGCTTTTTTTAACAAATCCTGAACCAGGCTTTTTTCTTCAAATGCCGCCAATAAAAACAGTTCACTCGAAATGAACTTATCATTACGTTTTTGAGCCAGCTTATCGGTTAAATTCATTAAACGGGATAGTTCATTGGAGAGTTGAACATCTCCGCCAGAACCAGTCACCGTTGCAATGCGATCCAGTTCTCTGACCAGTTCGGTGCGCAGTAACTGGATATTGATACCCATTTTGGTCAGCAAGGGTTTGACGCTGCCACCTTGCTGGTCCAACAAGGCAAGCAGAACATGAGTCGGTTCAATGAATTGATGATCCTTACCCAAGGCCAGGCTTTGTGCATCAGCAATTGCTGATTGAAACATACTGGTTAATTTGTCCATACGCATACTATCTACCTCATCAGGAAGTTTTTTAAGTTAATGCTAACATGGGGGATAGACCGACCGTTGTCAAGGGTGGAGTCAAATCAATAAATCCAGTTCTTAGTGCTGGTTGATGCGGTTTGTTTCGAGATTTTTTCTGTTAAATCCCGAAAATTATGATTTTTATAGGTATAGAGATCATTTGCAATTAGCTGTGAGGATGTTGGTATGAATAGTTTTGATGTCACTTATGGGCTATTAGTTACAAATCCGTTTACGCGGAAAATAGCAACTGAAACAGCTGCCTTTGCCCAATTCACTGACAATTTTTAAATCTGCATCATGGCGCATTAAGACATGCTTTACGATAGCCAGTCCGAGACCGGTGCCACCCACTTTTTTGGCGCGTTTGACTTCAGAGCGGTAAAATCTCTCAGTAACGCGAGATATGTCGGTCATAGCGATACCTTCGCCATGATCCTCGACATCCAGAATTACGAAGTCATCGGAGGCGTGCCACCGGACTTTGACGACTGAATCGTCCGGTGAATATTTAAGCGCATTGCCGAGTAGATTGGTAAATGCACTGCGTAATTCCTGTTCCTCACCAATTACACAGGTATTTGCTTCAAGCGTTAATTCAATCCGGCCAAAAAGCTTGCCTGTCAGAGGTGGTAAGGTGTTTATAGGAGCATTGCCGTTTAGCGCTTCTGCTTCCTTGCAAATTTGAGTTAACAGGATGGGTATGTCTATGCACTCGGTTTTCTTTTGTTGGGTTTCCAACCGGGTCAGCAACAGTAAGTCATCAACCAGATGCTGCATGCGCTCGGTTTGTCCCAGCATTTGGTAAAACGAAGTCGTTAATAACGGCGATTCGCCATCATCCATGTCCTGTAATGTTTCCAGATAGCCTTTAAGGACTGTCAGTGGTGTTCGGAGTTCATGTGAGACATTGGCAACAAAATCTTTGCGCATTCGCTCCATTTTTTTAAGCTGAGTAACATCCTGCGCTAATAACAGACGTAATCCGGCACCATAGGCGATAATACGAACTGCCAAAGTGATGCGGTGATCAACAGGTGAGGGCAAGATGACGGCTTCGGTATAATTGCCCGATCTAAGGTAACGGATAAATTCAGGGAAGCGAATTAGATTGGGAATGCGCTGGCCTTTATCCGAGGCTTGTAGGCCAAAGACTTCTCTGGCGGCTTTATTCGCCCATTCAATTTCGTCATTGGCACTTAGGACGACAGCGGCATCGGGCAAGGCTTCAGTTGACTGGCGAAATTGATCTACCATTTTCCCCAGTTTCTTTTTGCGCTTTTTCTCGTTTTTTTTGATCCGGTAAACATGGTAATAGATTTCTTCCCAAATACCTGAGGTTTTGGGGTAGTTAGAGCGACCGCCAGTGCGTATCCATTTTTCGAAACGGTTAATCTGATATAGCTGGGTTAATAACAGGACTAGGGTGAATGCTAAAGCTAGAGGCAAAAAAAGACCGGTCAAGCCGCCAATTATTCCAACTACTAACAGCAGTAGCAAACCGGTAATGAGTTCTTTTTGCCAAATTCCCATAATTTTAGAATTTTATGGTCAACTGATCACTCGATGCGTCTCTATTAAAGACAGTCGCAACAACTTCAGTTGTGGTTATATTTTCTGTCATATCAGGACGGGCGCAGCATCTGACATTGAAAACCGGTAGCCAAATCCCCTAACTGTTTGAACCAAATCTTCTCTTCCATGTTCACCCAGGATTTTTCTCAGTCTACGGATATGCACATCGACAGTTCGTTCTTCGATGTATACGCTTCTTCCCCAAACCTGATCAAGCAATTGAGTGCGATTAAATACTTTATCTGGATGAGTCATAAAAAACTGCATTAAACGAAATTCGGTCGGACTAACTTCAAGTTGCTTGTCGCCCAGACTGAGTCTGTGTTGTTCGGTATCAAGAACCAGGTCACCCAAGCTAATTTGCGCCAAGTCATTTATTTTGCCGCTGCGGCGGAGCACTGCACGAATTCTTGCCACTAATTCTTTGGGTGAAAAGGGTTTGGTGACATAATCATCGGCCCCAATTTCAAGTCCTCTCACTTTATCTTCTTCTTCGCCTCTGGCCGTTAGTAAAATAATAGGCAGTTCCCTATACATGGGATCTTTTTTTAAACGTCTTGCCCATTCAACGCCACTGATGCCAGGGAGCATCCAATCCAGTAAGATAAGGTCAGGTAAAGACTCGTCCAGGGCTTTTTGCGCATCATCCGAGTCTGCGGCAGCAATTGATCTGAAACCGGATTGCTCGAGAACCATCATCAACATTTCTCTGATGGCGTCTTCATCTTCAACAACGAGAATATTTAATTTAGGCATAATTAGAGTGGGCGCATTAAAGTAAGTATTGTAACAAAAGACATATTACTCTTTTATGACAAATGAATTTATTCTTATTGTAAATGACTGTGACTTGAGTGCTATCCATTAGATAATTACCAAATAGCGTGCTTTCGTTTTATTGAATTTGATTGTGCATGCCGCTTATTTATTAAATTTTTATTATTATAAGGCATTCAATTCACTTACAATTGAACTTCAATCAACCCATTTTACAAAGGTGAAAATAAATGAAAAATATATATAAATCAATGTTAAGTGTTGTGGCGTTGTTATCCGTAAGCCTGGCTGTCTCAGCCACCGAAGCTCAAAAGCTAGCTGAACCCATGAAAGAAATGGGGGGGCAGCATCACGGTATGGGCATGGGGATGATGAGTGGCATGACCGAAGCGCAGAAAAGTGAGCACATGCGTAGTAGTCAGGAGCACATGCTGCAGATGCATGACCTGTCTAATCAGATTCTGGCAGAAAAAGATGCCGTCAAAAAAGAAGCTTTAAAAAAGCAGCAATTAGATTTGATGAAAGCGCATCATGGCCAAATGATGGAGAGACACAGTCAAAAAATGTTGGATCAAAAAGGTAAATAGATTTGACGAGATTTTTAACTCAGAACTATACTTCCAATGTCTCAGGTTTTTGCCTGGGGCATTGGCTAACGTTTCGTAATTATATAAAAATAAAGGAAATAAAATGAGTATATTGCAAGAGTTTAAAGAATTCGCCATTAAGGGAAATGCTGTTGATATGGCTGTGGGTATTATTGTCGGTGCTGCTTTTGGCAAGACTATTTCGTCTCTGGTTGCGGATATATTCATGCCCCCGATTGGGGTCTTAATCGGCGGCATGGACTTTAAAAAGTTGGCATTTACCATCAAAGAAGCAGCAGAAAATGCGCCTGCCGTAACGCTTAATTATGGTAGCTTTATTCAATCAATAGTTGACTTTACAATCATTGCCTTTGTCATATTCATGGTAGTAAAACTAATCAATAGGCTCAAGAAGTCTGAAATTGAAGCGGTTGAAATAGCTCCAGAACCTTCCAAAGAAGAATTATTATTGACAGAAATTCGTGATTTATTGAAAGAAAAAATCAAAAGTTGATACTGGAAATGTTAAAGGGGGGCGAATTAACAAGCTTGGTTTTCACTTTGTTTAGCCCAGAATTCCAGCTTAATTTATTCTTGTAATAGATCATTTATGATAAGAAATTCCTCCCTCTTTGCATGTTGACAATTTGCTTGTTTTTATGGATGACTTGTCTGGCAACAGTTAAAAGGTTTGTAGGTGGCTATATTTCTGATAAAGACAGTGTAAACTTTGGATCAGCTTTGCAAATCCTAGTCTGAATGGTTTATCTCTTTAAGCCATACATCAATATCAAGGTTACTTAATAAACGCTTGGCAAAAGAACAAGCCTCGGCCAGATTATTTTCAGCGCCTAGGCTTAAACCTTCACCCAGTTCCAGTTTCTCAGCCTTAATGCTGAGCAAAAAGCACGGTGGGGGAGCTTGTTTTTTTATCGATTGATATACTTCTAAAACCGCAGCTGGGCTCATGGCGTGGGTGGTGTAGCTTTTATCTCGGGCTGGTTCCAAGATTCTAAAATCATAAGCCTTGATGCCAGCCACTGAGGCATCTACAAATAACACCAAACTCCTGTTTTCCAGATCCAGCGCATGTTCGATTTGTAATTGAAAGTCGGACAATATTTCTATCTTGTCCAGGCTACAGTTACGCTCAACATATTCCAATAATAACGGTCCCAATGCATCATCACCGCGACTGAGATTGCCGTAACCAAACAATAAAACAGTTTTAAGCATTAAGTCGCTCAATTTGACCGTTGGTATGTTTTACCAATTGATCAATCAGCTGACCTTCAGCATTAATCAATTCCAGTTTCAGCGGCATTTTGCCTACCGCATGCGTCGCGCAGGACAAACACGGATCATAAGCACGAATCGCTACTTCCAGATTGTTCAGTAAAGGCTCTGTCAGTTCCCTGCCAGATAAATATTCTGCCGCAACCTGACGCACTGATTCATTCATTGCCATATTGTTACTGGTAGTAGAAACAATCAAATTGGCTTTGGTGACTATATCGTTCTCATCAACCTGATAATGATGAAACAAGGTGCCTCGCGGCGCCTCAATTACACCGATGCCTTCGTAGCGTTTTTCACCTTGCGCTACGAGATCTGAACTCATGATGTCAGGATCATGGAGCAGATCTTTAATACTTTCTGCGCAGTGCAGAATCTCAATCAAGCGCGACCAGTGAAAGGCCAGCGTGCTATGCACCATTGCTTCGCCGCTGTGGGCTTTAAATTCGACTCGGGCCGCTTCGGCTAAAGGTGTATTGATGTAATCACAATTATTAACACGGGCCAAGGGGCCGACGCGATACCAGCCGTTTTCCTGGCCGCGTGACAATAGGTATGGAAACTTCATGTAGGTCCAGGAGCGGACTTCTTCATGAATATAATCGTTATATTTACAATAATCGATATGATCCATAATGGTTGCGCCGTGCTCATCTTTGGCACGAATACCGCCATGATAAAGCTCCAGGGCCCCGTCTGGCTTAGTCAGACCAAGATAATTAGTACGTATCGTGGCAAAATCATCGTAATAAGGCAGATTGGAGCAATGCACTTTTTTGATAAGCGCCACAGATGCAGCCGACCAACTGATCATCTGGTCTATATCTTCCAGCAGATAATTTCGTTCGGCCTTGGTCAAAGATTTATTCATGCCCCCAGCAATTGCACCAGTGCCATGAATCCGCTTGCCCGACACCATGCGAATAACTTCCTGCCCATATTTACGAAGCTTGACACCTTGTACGCCAAGTTCTGGAAATTCGGCCAATACGGCAACTATTGAGCGCTTGCTGATTTCGCTTTCAAAACCGAATAATAAGTCCGGGCTTGATAAATGAAAAAAGTGCAGGGCATGGGATTGTAGTACTTGGCCAAAATGCAGTAATCGCCTTAGCTTATCCGCAGCTACAGGCAGATTTTCAGGATCTATGCCGACCAATTGATCGATGGCCTTGGCTGCTGCCAAATGATGGCTAACAGGACAAATACCGCATAATCGTTGCACTAATACTGGAAGTTCCCAGTATGGTCTGCCCTGGATGAAGCGTTCAAAACCACGGAACTCAACGATATGTAAACGGGCTTGTTTAACTTTGTTGTCGGCATCCAGTAATAAAGTGACTTTGCCGTGCCCTTCAACACGCGATACCGGATCAACGACTACACGTTTTAAACTGTCGCGGTTTTCAGCTGTTTCTAAATGTTCGTACATGATAACTCCCGAATTAGTTTTGGTGGGTTGGGTTAACGTAACCCAACATTGCCGCCTGTACGTCTTGGGTTATGCTAACCCAACTTACGCGACCTTCAGTTATTAAAGTGTTCAATCGTAATGAACCAATTCATAAGGCAATGAAGGTTCGCGACCATCAATTAAATCTGTCAGAAATTTCCAAAACACATCGGCTGACGGTGGACAGCCGGGCAAATAATAATCAATTTTGACCACTTCATGAATAGGTCTGACCTTATCCAAAAGCAAAGGTAATTCTATGTCGCTGGGAATTTGGGCATTTTCGACACCGATACCATCGATATAAGCCTCGTTCAGACATTCTTCTAATGGGATATGGTTCCGCATGGCAGGCAAGCCGCCGTTAATTGCACAAGCACCGACGGCTACCAGAATTTTGCAGTTGTTACGAAACTCTCGCAAAACATGAACGTTTTCTGAGTTGCATACGCCGCCTTCAATCAGGCCAATATCGCAGTTGGTGCAATGCTCGATATCGGTAATCGGTGAGCGGTCAAATTCAACGTGTTCAACCAGTTGCAGCATCCGTTCGTCAATATCCAGAAACGACATGTGACAGCCAAAGCAACCGGCCAGTGAAGTCGTTGCTACTCTAATTTTATTCGCCATGATTTAGATGCTCCTTAGCTAAACTCACTTGATCGATTTGCTGATGATCATAAATACGCTCGCCAATTGGCACCTGATAGCCGGTACGTTTAATCAGGATGGCTCCGGTAGGGCAAACGTGGGCTGCCTGGTCGTTAACATCAAGATCGGTATCTTTTAGCAAGCCACTTTGTGCATTAACGATCAGATGTTTATTAATACCGCGTCCACTGATGGCAAAAACATCTTTACCATCTGTTTGTTGGCTGGCTCGAACACATAAAGTGCAAAAGATGCAACGATTATGATCAATCATTACCTCGGGATGAGAAGCGTCAACCGCACGATCCGGATAAAATAACGGGAAATGATTGTCGAGCATATTCAAATGATAGGCGACGCCTTGCAGTTGACAGTTGCCGGTTTTCTCGCAGGAAGGACAAAAATGATTACCTTCTACAAATAGCATCTGAGTGACTTTTTTACGGTCATCAATCAGCTCTTTGGTTTCGCTAAGAACCTCTTGTCCTTCCATTGCCGGAAAGGTGCAGGCGGAACAGTTGCGCCCGTTTACCTTTACCGTACAAAGCTTGCAACTGCCGTGTGGGGTATATTCCGGCTGATGGCATAAATGAGGAATATAAACATCGGCTGCCATCGCGGCATCCATAATGGTTTGCCCGTCTTCAAAAGGAATGGTTTTGCCATCGATAGTAATTGTTTTACTCATGTTCGCTCTCCGTTTGAGCCAAATGCGCGCCGGCATCATCTCTATTGGCCATGCGTCGCGCCGTTTCTAGCGCTCCATCCAAATCGAATCCGGGTTCAAAACTTATTTCTTTTAAGTGGCTGTGGTATAAATCAGGATAACGCTGCAGCGTCGTTAAAATTGGATTTGCTGCAGTTTGTCCAAGGCCGCAATGACTATAATTTTTAACCAGTTGACAAAGCTCTTCCAACGCTACGATATCACCTGCTGAACCATGACCTTCGACAATTTTGTCGACCTGTTTTTTCAGTAACGAGGTGCCGACTCGGCAGGGTGTACAGAAGCCGCAACTTTCATGGGCAAAGAAATGCGTAAAGTTACTCACCATATCGAGGATATTACGACTGGTATTGAAAATGATGAATGAACCGCCGGTCGCCAAATCTTCAAAAGCCAGTTTTCGGTCAAATTCCTCATTGGAAATAAAAGTTCCAGAAGGGCCGCCGACTTGAATTCCCAGGACATCGGTTGCTCCGCAATCAGTCAGAATATCCTTAACGGTTACGCCAAAAGGATATTCATAAATGCCTGGACGAGGACAGTCTCCACTGATACTCAGTATTTTTGTGCCCTTGGATTTTTCGGTGCCAATATCCGCAAACCAATCGCAGCCATTGATAGTAATGCCGGCTGCAGCCATAAACGTTTCAACATTATTAACGACGGTGGGTTTTCCCAGATAACCTTGGGTAACCGGGTATGGCGGACGATTACGAGGAATGCCGGCTTTTCCTTCAAGTGACTCAATCAAGGCGGATTCCTCTCCGCAAATATAGGCACCAGCTCCCAGGCAAATTTCAATATCAAAGCTCAAGCCTGCGTTTAGTATATTGTTACCTAATAAACCGTTTTGACGGCGTTGCACCAATATATTTTCGAGCTTGTCGTAAAGATGTAAATACTCGCCGCGTAAATATAAAAAACCCTTTTGAGCACCGATGATTGCTGCGCAAACGGTCATGCCTTCAAAAACCTGGTCAGAGTATGAGTTCAATAGCACCCTGTCCTTAAATGTACCGGGCTCTCCTTCATCGGCATTGCAAACAACATAACGCTCCATCTGATGTTCCTCAGAGCAGAACTTCCATTTTGTGGCGGTCTTGAATCCGGCACCACCACGACCTCGAAGGCCTGATTTATCGATTTCTTGCAATGTTTCCTTGGCGCCTCGTTGCAAAACCAATCTGATACCTGCGCCTTGGTCAATTTGTTGATTCAGCAATAGTCCCGATTTGTAGATATTATCATCGACTTGAAATAGTTCGGGCGGCCATTCTTCCAAAGGTTTCTGTTGATTAATCAAGGCTGTGATTTGATCAATTCCTTTTTTATCTAATCGGGTTAAAGCGTGCCCGTTCACCAAGCCAGCAGGACCTTGGTCACACATGCCGGTACAGGAGGTATTATCCAGACTCACCAGACCATCCTGTCTGACCGCGCCAACTGCAACGTTCAATTTTATTGTCATATATTCGAGCAGACTTTGCTTGCCCAACATATGATCAGTTATGGAATCGCTGATCAATAGTTCATATTGGCCTCTGGGACTCAGATGAAAAAAACTGTAGAATTCAATAACGCTGGTTATTTGTGTGCGGTGAATTTTTAGCAAGCCAGACAGCTGATCTATTGCTGCCTCGGGGATATAATGATAGTGGGCTTGAATCTGCCTTAGCATTTTCAATAAATGTCTGACTTCATAATGGTCGTTTTCTGCGATGCACTGAATTAACTGTCTCACTTTATCTCCCTGGCTTTATCTTTTTAGATGTTTGTGGATATGATATTAGCGGATTATTACATTACCTACATTCATGGATGTATGGTTAGGTGTGTGTGTAGAAGCTTTATGCTTTCTTATTTCCTTACTTATTCTAACTATATCCCACAATCTTGAATAAACCAATAATCAGGATAAAAAGACTTTCTAATCAACTTTAATAATGGGCTATTAATGGCAAAAAAACTTATACCTTTCAGAGCTGCATTGTCTTTTCCAAATCGCACTATTGCTTATTTTTACAGTGAAATTGAACAACAAAAACTTATTTTACGCTGTATTCATGACAAATTGCCGGCAGCGATTGCCAAACATGCATTGTATTGTGTTATTAATGGCAGAAAACTCACAATTTACACAGATACTGCGGCTTGGGCATCGCAACTACGTTTTTATAATAATGTGATTCTTACTGCTGTTGCTCCTATAACCAGAGACACGGTTACGATAATGCAGATAAAAGTAAGATTAGAAGCCAAGCAAGAAATATCTCAACCGGTCAGAAGGCCTTTGATTCCTTCTGCTGAAAAAATAATGCTCATCCATGAGCAGGGTCTCATCATTTCCGATGAGCAATTGAAGCAGTCGCTACTTAGATTAAGCGTAACATTGGAAAAATCGCGTTCCTTAGTTTGACTTAAACAGGGATTACGGTACTTGATTAAACTTAAGTAGCTGTTCTGGGCGACTCAGCAGAACGCATAAAGGAAATAGGTGCTTTTTCTTCATCGTCAAAAGTGACCATTTCCCAGGCTTCTTTATCATTTAATAAAGCGCGAAGTAATTTGTTGTTTAAGCCGTGCCCCGATTTGTAGCCGGTAAACTCGCCAATCAAGCTATGTCCCAAGAGATAGAGATCACCTATCGCATCAAGAATTTTATGCTTGACGAATTCATCCGCATAACGCAGACCATCTTCGTTAATGACTTTATCGTCATCGACTACAATGGCATTATCTAGACTTCCGCCCAAGGCCAGATTATTTTCGCGTAGATATTCAATATCTTTCATAAACCCGAAGGTTCTGGCTCGACTGACTTCCTTGACGAAAGTTGTCGATGAAAAATCCATTGTTGCAGTTTTCAAATGATCTTCAAAAGCCGGGTGTTCAAAATCAATGGTAAATGTAACTTTGAATCCTTCAAATGGCTCAAAGGCCGCCCATTTGTCGCCATCTTCAACCCTGACGCTGCGTTTGATACGAATATATTGTTTTGGACTGTCCTGTTCTTCTACGCCAGCTGACTGGAGCAAGAATACAAACGGCCCGGCACTGCCATCCATAATAGGAACCTCTGCGGCACTGACATCAATAATTGCATTGTCAATGCCAAGACCGGCAAAAGCCGAAAGCAAATGTTCTATGGTTGATATTTTCACATCACCCGCAACGAGGGTAGTTGAAAGTATAGTTTCACCCACATTTTGAGGTGTTGCTTCAATAGTAACCGGAGTTTCAAGATCGACTCTTCGAAATCTAATACCTGTATTTGCTTCGGCCGGACGTAAAGTCAGATAGATTTTATCGCCTGTGTGCAGGCCTACGCCTGTTGCCCTGATCGTGTTTTTTAAAGTTCGCTGTTTAATCATAAAATAAATAACACTTAGTAAAGAGAGCAAAAGGTGCAGATTTTATCACAATAAGATCCGAAATTGGTGACCAAATCCATTGTTGACCACACCACCTAGTCAGCTTGACGTCTTAAAAAAGCCGGGATATCAAGATAATCCAAATCGACATCTTTTTTGGGTTGAGCACCAAAGCGAGTTTCTCTGCCTTCGGCTTTATTTTGACGAATAATTGTAGGTTTATCTAAACCTTCATAACTGACTTCACCGGCTACACTTTGGTTAACGTAGCCAACGGTTGCTTTTGGCGCCAACTTGACTACGCGAGCAGGCATGCCCATTCCTGTAGCAACAACGGTTACTTTGATTTCGTCACCCAATTCAGGATTAATCGACATGCCTATTTTGATAACTGCATCTTCCGAGGCAAATTCATGGACAATATTTCCCACTTCATCAAATTCTGCAATACCCATATCCGCAGCCGAAATATTAACCAGAATACCGCGCGCACCTTGCAGATTAATATCTTCCAGTAAAGGACAGGCGATGGCTTGTTCAGCAGCCTCACGAGCACGATATTCGCCTTTGGCGGAACCTGTACCCATAATCGCCGCCCCCATGCCAGACATTACTGTTCTGACATCAGCGAAGTCGACGTTAATCATGCCGGGATGAACAATCAGTTCGGTAATACCCTGAACCGCATCCAGCAAGACATCGTTAGCCGCTTTAAACGCATTGACCAAAGATACATCGTTACCCAATACAGGCAATAACTTTTGATTTGGAATGATGATTAAGGAGTCTACGAATTTTTCAAGTTCGGCTATGCCTTGTTCAGCCGTTGCCAGTTTCTTTTTACCTTCAAACGAGAAAGGTTTGGTTACAACAGCTACCGTTAAGATTCCCATGCTTCTTGCAATTTCAGCAATTACTGGAATCGCGCCAGTACCGGTACCACCACCCATACCCGCAGTCAGAAAAACCATGTCGGCGCCGTCCAAGACTTCTCGGATACGCTCTTTGTTTTCATCTGCGGCCAATCGACCAACTTCTGGATTGGTACCTGCTCCCAAACCTTTGGTTAATTCAACACCCAATTGAATAATCGTATCGATATTTAACTTACTGAGTGCCTGGGCATCAGTATTTGCACAGATGAACTCAACTCCTTCCACAAGACTGCCAACCATATGGCTGACTGCATTACCACCACCGCCACCGACACCAATAACCTTTATGACCGCATGTTCGTTACTCATATCCATTAATTCATATTTCATAGCCATTGCCGCTGCACCTTGTTATTTAATAAATGTTAAAAATTACCCTGAAACCAATTCTTCATTCTCGCAAACACGCTGGGACCGTCGGAGTCTATGCCTCTGCCAATGCCCTGGTGTTCTTTTCCATACATTAATAATCCAACACCTGTTGAGTGAATCGGATTCTTTACCACCTCTGTCAATCCGGTCACATTTTGCGGCCCACCCATACGTACCGGCATATGGAAAATCTCTTCAGCCAAATCAATCAATCCCATTACCTTTGAACTGCCACCTGTTAATACAATCCCGGCGGCAATTAATTCTTCAAATCCACTGCGTCTAAGTTCTGATTGAACCAGCAGCATCAGTTCTTCATAACGAGGCTCAATAATTTCAGCCAGATTTTGTGTTGAAATCTTGCGAGGTGCCCGGTCACCAATACTGGGCACTTCGATAAACTCATCTACATTCGCCAACTGTGTTAAAGCACAGGCATATTTTCTTTTAATATCTTCTGCATTTAATGTGGGGGTTCGCAGTGCGACAGCAATATCATTAGTCACCTGATCACCCGCGATAGGAATCACAGCCGTATGTTTTATTGCTCCTTCTACAAAAATCGCAATATCGGTAGTGCCGCCACCAATATCAATCAGGCATACGCCAAGCTCTTTTTCATCGTCAGTCAGCACTGAGTTACAGGAGGCCAATTGTTCCAGGACAATATCATCAACTTCAAGGCCACAACGTCGAATACATTTGACGATATTTTGTGAGGCGCTGACACTGCCAGTAACCATGTGAACCTTTGCCTCCAGACGAATCCCAGACATTCCGATAGGTTCTTTGATTCCTTCCTGAAGATCAATCACAAACTCTTGCGGTAAAATATGCAGGATTTTCTGATCGGCGGGAATAGCCACCGCACGAGCCGAATCTATTACCCTGTCAATATCGTACTGAGTCACTTCCTTGTCTTTGATCGCCACTATGCCATGGGAGTTAAGGCTTCTGATATGACTTCCTGCAATCCCGGCATAGACTGATTTAATTTGGCATCCCGCCATTAACTCAGCTTCTTCAATTGCTCGCTGTATGGATTGCACGGTAGATTCCAGATTTACCACAACTCCTTTTTTCAGACCGCGCGATGGTGTTGATCCAATACCTATGATTTCTATATTGCCATCATTGGTGAGTTCACCAACTATAGCCGCGACCTTTGACGTACCGATGTCAAGCCCGACTATTAAATTACGCTCTGTTTTTTTTGCCATGTCGTTTACTCTGTATTACCTTTAAATTAACCATCTATTTCACGTTGCGGATTGGCAATTTTCTTCCAGTCGATTTCTTCCGTTCCAGGTTTCCATGAAACCGCATATCCATTGGGATATCTCAAATCAACTATTGCTATACGATCAACCTGTTCTTGTCCCAGTACTTCCAGTGTTTTTAAAAAACGCTGTAATTTTTTTAATTGCTCATTTCGTCCCAACAGTATTTCCAATCCCGTTGTTAATTTAATCTTCCATGACCATCGATCGTTAATTGTAAACTCTGCCATTTTCATAGACTGGTCTGCCAGCGCCGTGTTAACGCCCTTCATTATTTCGAGTGTCTTTATTTGTTGCAACTCGGGGCCTTGTAATAGCGGCAACGTCATAAATGCATCCATGTTCTTCGGCGTAATTATCTCACCTTTAGCGCTAACCAGCCTGTTTTGTCCCCACCTTACATAAGGTTTTTTTTCACGAACTTTTATATCAATCGCATCTGGCCAGACGCGCTTGACAGTAACTGTATCTACCCAAGTCAATTCCGTTACAACTTGATGAATTGCTTGCATATCAGCATCAAAAAAACCGGTCCTTACCAAGGGTTTCAATGCGCTTTTTATTTCATCTTTACTCAGGTACTGAAAAACGCCCTCGGTACGCACATATTTAATAGGTATCTTCTTAATGCCGTAATTTGCGATCCAACCTAAGCTAGCCAGGACCAATACGGTCATTATAATTCTTGCCACCGTTATTTCCTGAGGCTTGTTTCTAGTATGCGCCAGACCAATTCTTCAAAATCTATGCCTGCCCTTTTGGCCGCCATTGGCACCAGACTGTGATCAGTCATACCCGGAACGGTATTAACCTCAATCAACTGATACTGCCCCAAGTCATCAATAAATACATCCACTCTTGCCCAGCCTTCAATACCAACTACTTCGCAGGCGGTTACTGCCAAGCTCTTTATAAATTGCTCCTGCTCCTGACTTAGACCGGACGGACAATGATATTGTGTCGTCGTTGCCTTATATTTCGCTTCATAATCATAAAATGCATTAGGAGTTTCCAGCCGGATTACGGGTAAAGCCTCGCCGTCCAATACTGCCACGGTATATTCCTTACCGTTGACCCAAGCTTCAGCGTAGACATCACAACGATACTTCTCCGCCAACGTTAATGCCTTTTGCAATTCATCACGAGTGGCTGCTTTACTCATGCCGATACTTGAGCCTTCTTGTGCTGGCTTGACAATAACCGGGAATCCCAGTTTCTCAATACAGCTATCAAGATCTGATTCATCTTTTAGCAAACACCATTGAGGCGTAACCAAACCGTAACCTTTCCAGCATAACTTGGTTCTGAGTTTATCCATGGTCAATGCCGACGCCATGACACCGCTACCGGTATAGGGGATTCCCAGCACGTCCAGTACACCTTGCAGGACGCCATCTTCTCCACCGCGTCCATGGATAATATTAAATACCCGATTAATCTTCAGTCCGGCTAATGCTTTAATAGGACTATCAGTTACATCAAGGGCAATAGCATCAACGCCTTTTGCTTTTAAAGCTTCATAAACTGCAGTTCCACTTCTTAATGAAACATCTCTTTCCGCTGCTGAACCGCCCATCATGACTGCTACACGACCGAACTGTTCAGGTTTATTCATTGTCATTGTTTTCATAATGCGTCACCTACCATACAAACCTCAGTATGCAAGATTATCCCCTGTTGTTTCTCAACTTGTTTCTGAACATAATAAATGAGAGCTTCAATTTCCCCCGCAGTTGCATTGCCAGTATTGACTATAAAATTTGCATGTTTTTCAGATACACAAGCGCCACCTATCGCATAACCTTTTAAACCTGTTTTCTCTATCAATCTGGCGGCATAATCACCATCGGGATTTTTAAATACCGAGCCGCAACTGGGTTGGTTGGTTGGTTGTGTCGCGCCTCGTCTTTCCAATAAGCCTTTGATTTTCTGTTGGCTGGTTCTCGTATCCCCTGGTTGCAAGCTTAACTGGCAAGATAAAAACCACTCATTATCAAAACCTTTTACGGAACGGTAACTCACCTGAAATTCTTCCGGTTTTCTACTGGTAACCATACCCGAGGTATTCAGCATTTCTACACTATTAACAATGGCCCAGGTTTCCCCATCAAAGGCACCCGCGTTCATTTTGAGTGCTCCTCCCATCGTTCCTGGTATTCCAGCCAGAAACTCTGCGCCGGTTAAACCATGTTCGCCGCAAAAACGTGCAACATGTGCACAAGGTACGCCAACTTCAACATATACTGCTTTGTTTTCAAGTAAATGCATTTCTTTTAGACGGCCCTTGGTATTAATTACCGTACCGCGTATACCCCCATCCCTGACCAGTAAATTGCTACCCAGTCCCATCCAGAAAACTGGCTCAAAGGCTGGCAATGTCTTTATAAATTCAACTAAATCCTGGCGGTTTTCAGGAATATATAACTGATCTGCAGGGCCTCCAACGCGCCAACTGGTGTATTTAGCCAATTTTTCCTGCTTTAGCAAACGACCTTTCAACTATCGTTTCCCGTATAAAATTTGCACTGTAATGTCTCTGCCAGTAACTCAGGTAATTCCGCAGCGATCTGTCCGACATTACCGGCACCCAAGGTTAATATGACATCCTCTTCTTTTACGATACCGGCCAATATTTGTGCTATTTCTTCGCGGTTCTCAACAAATACCGGATCAACCTGTCCTCTTATTCGTATTGCACGGGTTAATGCCCTGCCATCTGCGCCAGGTATTACAGCTTCTCCAGCCGAATAAACATCCATTAATATCAAGACATCTACTGTCGATAGGACTTGTACAAAATCTTCAAACAAGTCACGCGTACGGGTATATCTGTGGGGTTGAAATACCACAACAGAACGTCGTGTCGGCCAAGCTTGTCGCAAGGCTTCAAGCGTGGCGGCAATTTCACGTGGATGATGGCCATAGTCATCAACCAGGGTCAATTTCCCAGCCCCCATTGGTATATCACCATTAATTTGGAAACGTCTGCCAATTCCTTTAAATGCCCCTAAACTTTTGATAATAGCCTCATCAGCGACCGCCAGTTTGGTTGCAACACTGATAGCAGCCAATGCATTTAGCATGTTATGCCAGCCGGGCATATTCAGGACAATCTGCAATGGCGGAAAGTCGCCTCTGCGCAGTACATCAAACGTAGTATGCATTCCTTCCTGTTTAATGTTTACAGCGCGCACATCTGCACTTTCATGAACTCCGTAAGTCGTTACCGGTTTTGAGATTTTCGACAGTATTGCTCTTACGCCTTCATCATCCATACACATGACTGCCAGTCCATAAAAGGGAAGATGATGCAGAAACTCAATAAACGTGTCCTTTAAGCGCTGATAACTGCCCTCATAGGTTTCCATGTGATCTTGGTCAATATTGGTGACGATGGCCATCATGGGCTGCAAATATAAAAATGAAGCATCGCTTTCATCCGCTTCTGCAACCAGATAATTACCTAAACCCAATTTGGCATTACTGCCTGAGCTATTTAAACGGCCACCGATTACAAAGGTAGGATCAAGCCCGCCTTCAGCCAGAATACTTGCGGTCAAACTGGTGGTTGTGGTTTTGCCGTGGGTTCCGGCAATTGCAATACCAAATCTGAAACGCATTAATTCAGCCAGCATTTCAGCGCGCGGAATTACCGGTATTCTTTGTAGATAGGCTTCATCAATTTCATCATTGCTTCGGTCGATAGCACTTGAAGCTACAACCACATCTACTGCTGCTATATTTTCGCGTTTATGTCCGATGTTGATGCTTACACCCAAGCCAGCCAGTCTTTCAGTAACTGCGCTTGCTTTGATGTCTGAACCTGAAACCTGATAACCAAGGTTTGATAGAACCTCAGCTATGCCACTCATGCCGGTACCACCAATACCGACAAAATGTATTCTGTCAATATTACCCAAGGCTTGAGTTGCTATCTGACTTGTTTTCATGCTGAGGCTTCCTCTATACAAATAGTTGCAACGACTTCAGTTGCATCTAATCGTGCATATTTTTTTACTTCGTTACGCATCACTTCAATTTGTTCGATAATTTTGTTTATGTGCTGTGCCAACGTTTGCTCATTCAAGTCTTTTTGCATTAATAAAAGTGCTGCACCAGCATCAGCTAAATATCGGGCATTTGCCGTTTGATGGTCATCAATCGCATTTGGCAAGGGTATAAAAATAGCAGGAACTCCAGTAGCGGCGACTTCACTAATAGTCATGGCACCTGCTCTGCAAATGAGCAAGTCCGCCCATTCATAAGCCGATTTCATATCTTCAATAAAAGCACTCACTTCGGCATTAATATTTAATGCGTTATACCGACTGGAAACTTCTTTTTCCATTACGCTTCCGGTTTGGTGTTTAAGCTTCAATGTAGTTGGTTCCTTCTTGTCGGAATAATCCTTTAGCCATGCAGCAACCGCTTCTGGCACAACCTGATTAAGAATCTGGGCTCCCTGGCTGCCGCCCACTATCAATATTTTAATGCCCTTTTCTTTTACTGATTTGCTATTTCCGTTTAGAAACGGCTTTCTTAATGGATTGCCAGTAAATTGGGCGTTAATTTTTTTATTAAAACTATCAGGAAAGGCTTCCAGTACTCGACTGGCAAGACGAGCCAACAAGCGGTTGGTTGTTCCCGGTACTCTGTTTTGTTCATGAATGATCAGCGGTATACCTAACAGTTTTGCCATCAATCCGCCTGGCCCGGCTACAAAACCGCCCATACCCAAGACCACATTGGGTTTTCGCTGACGCAATATTGATAATGCTTGTAAACACGCTTTTAGCAGTAACAGGGCTGCAGTCACTTTACCCCATAAACCTTTGCCGCGTACTCCGGCAACTGACAACCAGTCAATTTCTATACCTTGTTGCGGAATCACACGGCTTTCTAGCCCTTTTTTTGTGCCCAGCCAACTGACTTGCCAACCCTTGTCCATCAATGATTCCGCTACTGCCAATGCCGGAAAAACATGCCCACCTGTTCCGCCTGCCATAATTACGATGCGTTTATTCATGACGAATTCTCGTACTTCTGCGTTGCGAAGATCCTGTGCTGGCATTTATTTCAGCAACTTCACTTTGAACCCTGAATAATAATGCAACCGCACAACACATAATCATCATACTGCCACCGCCATAACTCATTAAGGGCAGGGTGAGTCCTTTGGTCGGCAGAATTCCCATATTCACACCCATGTTTACAAAGGATTGAAAGCCGAACCAGATCCCTAAACCATAGGCAATATAAGCAGAAAATCGTTGTCCAACCTGCTCGGCCGCAACTGCAACTGCAAAGGCTCGCCATACCAGCACGGAAAATAATCCAATCACGGTAAGCACGCCCAGTAAACCTAATTCTTCGGCTATAACCGAGAATAAAAAGTCAGTATGCGCCTCAGGTAAATAAAATAATTTTTGTATGCCACTACCAAGCCCAACGCCCAGCCATTCACCACGACCAAAAGAAATAAGCGCTTGCACTAATTGGAAACCGGTTTTTAATGGATCGGCCCAGGGATTCATAAAGCTGGTAACGCGAACTAAGCGATAAGGTGAGAAATAAACCAGCAACATCGCCAGTACACCAATTATCGAAAGCAATATGATAAATTGCGATAATCTTGCCCCGGCCAAGAACATGATTCCCATAGCTATCATTAAAATTACAACGGCTGATCCAAAATCCGGTTCAAGCAATAAAAGTACACTGGCTATTGAAAACAAACCTAATGGTTTGAGTAGTCCGAATGCCGATGTCTGAACCGAGTCTTGATAGCGCGTTACATAACCTGCCATATAAATCACGGAAAAAAACTTCACTACCTCTGATACCTGTATTCTCAAGCCGCCTAGGGACAGCCAGCGCACACTGCCATTTACCTTTACGCCAAGGCCGGGAATCAGTACGATGATCAATAACAGTAATCCTGCGATAAACAATTGTGGACCATTCTTTTCCCAAACGCTCATTGGAACTGTCGCGATTCCAGTACCAAGCAGAATCCCCATGCCTATATGTGCCAATTGTCTAAGTGGGTAATACAAACCGTCACCGGTCATTTTGATACCCAAATGCAATGATGCCGAGCCCACCATGACATAACCTATCAATAAGAGACTTGCGCTTACAAAAACCAGTACCGGATCAAAATGGAAAACACTCATTCGGGCCAGTAACGTTTTCATTAACCTTGACTCCCCTGAGCTAATGGCGTTCGTTTTGCCACTGGACTTCGTTGGCTAGCTGATGTTGTTGCCGAAGCCCCAGGCTTAACCAAAGCTAATACGGCATTAGCAAATTTTTCGCCCCGATCTTCATAATTCTTGTACTGATCAAGACTTGCACAGGCAGGAGATAACAAAACACTTTCGCCATTCTCGGCTATATCAGCTGCTATATTGACTGCTTGCACCATGTTTTCAGCGGAATACACAGGGACGCAACCATTAATTGCCAGTTTAATCTGTTCGGCATCTTTACCCATCACTACTACGCTTCTTGCTTTTTCTTTAATCGCCGGTGTTAGCTCATTCATGTCGGCTCCCTTTGCATCGCCCCCGGCAATAAGAATTACTTTGCGCGAATAGCCCTGCAAGGCTGCAACGCAAGCGCCAATATTGGTTGCTTTCGAATCATTAACCCAAGTCACACCACGTATTTCTGCAATTCGCTGCATTCTATGATTTAACCCTTTGAATTTACGTAGGGCTTCACACATAAGTTGCTCATCAAGTCCTATTGAAACCCCAAGCGCTAATGCTGCCAAGGCGTTAGAGGCATTATGTCTCCCTTCTAATGGTAATTCGGCAAGTGGCATGAGGCATGAGTCGTTGTGCATCAAGTATTCTGTATTCCCTCTAAAGGCAAGATGAAAATCTGCATTTTTAGTGATCGAAAATGTAATTGTTTTTCGTCCTTTCGCCTGCATCTCATACACTATAGGATCATCAGTATTGATAATCATGGCGCCATCGCCCTTGAAAATCCGTTGTTTTTCCAGTGCGTATTCGTTTATGTCAGCATGTCTGTCCAAATGATCGGCACTGACATTAAGTACTGTTGCAGCGGCTGCATTCAAAGCTGATGTTCGTTCTAATTGGAAGCTTGATAATTCCAGTACGTACAAGTGTGCATTTAATGCTAGCAGATCCAGAGCTGGTGTTCCCAGGTTCCCACCGAGTCCTACTTGAATTCCTGCCGCTTTTGCCATTTCACCCAACATAGTGGTCACAGTGCTTTTACCATTAGAGCCACTGATTCCAACGATGGGAGTGTCAACTGAGCTGGCAAATAAATCAATATCGCTTATTACTTTTGAGCCGTTGGCAATGGCTTTAACAATAGCCTGTTCATTTAGGGACACACCGGGACTGACCACCAAGTGAGTCGCTACCTTAAAAGCTGCGTCATCAAACCCGCCAGTAAATACGGGTGTATCGGGCATTTTTTGAAAGAAGTCATCCATCATCGGAGGCTTTGGACGGCTATCAATAATTGCAAATTTAAAATTTAAGCCTTGTAAATAATGTGCTACGGAAATACCTGTATTTCCGAGTCCGACAACCAAGACTTTGGACGTATAAGGATCCAGTCCAAAGTTTTGTTTTAACAATGCTGTAATTGCTGCATTATCCATTTTTATCTCAGTTTCAAGGTAGCCAAGCCAATCAACACCAGAATGACCGTAATAATCCAGAAACGTACAATAACTCGAGGTTCTGGCCATCCCTTCAATTCAAAATGATGATGTATTGGGGCCATACGAAAAACCCGTTTACCAGTCATTTTGAAAGAAGCTACCTGAATAATTACCGATACGGTTTCCATTACGAATACACCGCCCATAATCATCAACACGATTTCCTGTCTCACTAAAACTGCCAGCACACCCAGAGCAGCACCCAGTGCCAATGCACCGACATCGCCCATAAACACCATGGCAGGATAGGCGTTAAACCATAAAAACCCTAAGCCCGCCCCTACTAAAGCTGCGCAAAACACAATCAACTCTCCAGCGTTTGGTAAATAAGGTATCGCCAAATATTCTGAAAAAGTGACATGGCCGGATAGATAAGCAAAAATCCCCAAGCCGGTCGCAACCATCACCGTTGGCATAATCGCCAAGCCATCCAAGCCATCGGTTAAATTGACCGCGTTACTAGTGCCAACAATCACAAAGTAGGTTAGAACCACATACATCCAGCCCATATCGAGCATAAAATCTTTAAAGAACGGGACGATCAATTGTGTTTCTGCAGGCAAAATTGCAGTTTTATACAAAAATATCGCAGCCGTTAGACCGATGACAGATTGCGCTAAATATTTGGCTTTAGCTGACAGTCCGTCGCTATTGCCCTTGATGACTTTTCTGTAATCATCAATAAAACCGATAATGCCGTAACCCATTGTTACCAGTAAAATTACCCATATGTAGCGGTTGCTTAGATCAGCCCACAACAGCGTACTGAAGGCGATTGCGACGAGTATTAAAGCGCCGCCCATTGTTGGCGTACCTGCTTTTTCGTAATGCGATTGAGGGCCGAGCTCGCGAATACTTTGTCCGATTTTGTTTCTGCTTAATTTTCTAATCATGATCGGCCCGATAATGAAGGAAATTGTCAGTGAGGTTAATGCTCCAAGAATGGCTCGAAAAGTCAGGTAATGAAACACCCTGAAGCCGCCATCAAAAGTCATTAAATAATCTGCAAAATAAAGTAACATTAATTTATATCCTAGGTTTTTATCTACAAGGATGTTGATAAGGTACGGAAGTTTTCAACTATAGCTGCTACAACATTTTCCATGCGTTGAGACCTTGAGCCTTTGACCAGGATCACTTCATTACCTTTAAGCTCTTTGTTCAATACTGTAATTAATTCATCTTGTGTGTCAAAAAAGTCAGCTCCCGTACCAAATTTCTTTACTGTATTTTTGGCATCTGCGCCTGTTGCCAGCAGGCGAACAACTCCACTTTTTTTTATCAGCTCACCTATTACTTCATGGATTTTTGGGCTTTCTGGACCCAGCTCTCCAAATGCACCTAAAGCAAGCCAAGTTTCGCCCCCAATAGTAGCCAACACATCCAGTCCTGCTTTTAATGATGCGGCATTGGCGTTATAAGTATCATCTAAAACAATATTTCCCAAGCGACTAACCAATGGCTGTAAACGTCCGGTTACAGGTTTTACGCTTTCCAGTCCCTGTTTAATCTGCAGCAAATCGAAATCAAGAGCTAAACAGGCCGCTGTTGCCGCTAATGCGTTGACTACATTATGTCGACCTGCAAGCTTAAGATTTACCGTTAGCGTTTGATTTGCGGTTACTAATTCAAAAGCGGTTGCAAATTCGTTATTTATAATTTTTGTTGTTACAGAATGAGCCGACACCGTTGCGCGATCGTCAAGTCCAAACGATACGATATTTTTAGTTCCTGCTACAGATTTCCAGTAGTCAAAATAGTCATCATCCTTATTAAGAATGGCCACTCCATCCTGCTTAAGCGTCTGGATTATTTCTCCTTTAGCTTTAGCAACACCGTCGACACTTCCAAAACCTTCAATATGTGCGGCACCGACATTGGTGATAAGCACAACATCTGCCTGCACATAGTGACTGCTGTATTCAATTTCGCCTGGATGGTTTGCGCCCATCTCAATCACGGCATACCTGTGTTGTTCGTTTAATCGCAACAGAGTCAATGGCACTCCGATGTCATTATTGAGGTTGCCTTGGGTAAATAAGGTCTCACCTTTAACGCTCAATATCGCTGCAACCATTTCCTTGACGGTGGTCTTGCCGTTACTGCCGGTAATTCCAACTACCGAAACAGGGCTTTTTTTACGCCAAGCTCCGGCTAGTTCAGCCAGTGCCAGTCGCGTATCATCAACAGAGATATGCGAAACGCTTGGTTTAATTCCTTTACGTACGATTGCAGCGATGGCCCCAGCTTGCTCGGCCTCTGCCACAAAGTCATTTCCATCAAAGTTTCGTCCTTTAATCGCAACATAAAGCTGGCCGGGCGTTAATGTTTTTGTATCGATACTTACTGAGGTGATTGCAACGTCTTCACCTGTCAATATTCCCTGCATGGAATCCGCAATTTCGCTGAGCATCATGTTCATGCATTACGCCTTTGCAGGGCTTCCATGACGACTTTTTTGTCGCTAAAAGGTTTGCAGATGCCATTACTTTCCTGATATAGCTCATGGCCTTTACCTGCAATCACAATGCAATCATTTTTTGCCGCATTTGCTACCACTTTTTGTATCGCTCGCTCTCTGTCTTGAATCACTTCAACTTTTTCTGAATGGCAACCAGCCAAAATGTCATTGACTATAGTCAGCCCATTTTCATAGCGCGGGTTGTCATCAGTAATAACGACATGATCCGCCCATTGCTCTGCAATCTTGCCCATTTGCGGACGTTTGCCCATATCTCTGTTGCCGCCGCAACCAAAAACAACCCATAAACTTTGTGTGCAATGTTTGCGTAAGCTACATAAAACTTTGTCCAGAGCATCCGGCGTATGTGCATAATCGACGAAAACCAACGGATCTGACTCAGAGCCAAAACGTTCCATGCGACCATCTACTGGCTTGATATTGCCAAGCCTGGCAACGGATTCAGTCAATGAGATGTCTAATGCCAGCATGACGGTCAAAACGGTCAAGACATTCTCTACATTAAAGTCGCCATAGATAGGAACGCTTACCCTTTGAAGTTGATTTCTCCAGCTCAGATCAAACTCAATCCCGTCCATTTTATGCAGTATGTTTGAAGCATTAACGCATTCGCCTAAATCTGATATTTTGTCTTTGGCGCTAAATTGCCATATTTTTACTGATTTCGGGACCGCAGCAATAATCTGTTCGCTGTAAGTGTCATCCAAATTAACCACCGCAAAAGTCAGATCCGGTTTTACCAATAAAGCCAATTTGGCTTTTAAATAAGCATCCATCGTCCCGTGATAGTCCAGGTGATCACGGCTGATATTGGTAAAAACTGCTCCTTTAAAATTGACCCCGTTAACCCGGCCTTGCTCCAAACCATGTGAAGAGACCTCCATCGCAATAGTTCGTTTTTTATTCTTTAACAATTCAGCTAATATTTTCTGAATGGCTAAGGCATCAGGTGTGGTATTTTGTGTCTTGGTAAGATTGCCCCACTCACCCCAACCGAGCGTTCCTATAATTCCACAGTCATCCAGGATCTGACCTAGAAACTGACTACATGAGGTTTTGCCATTGGTGCCGGTTATACCGATAATCGTCATAAATTTGGATGGTTCGGCATAATAACGTGCAGCCAACTCACCCAATGCAAAGCCCAGATTTTCTACCGCGATCATTGGAACCGAAAGACTTGAATTAGCAACTAATTCGTTAATAATCTGCTGGCCGTTTTCTGCGGGATCAAAAATGACCGCAGCCGCACCTTTATCAATAGCTTGTGTAACATGCTCAAGGCCATGCTGTTTAGCCCCGGGTAATGCTATAAAGGCATCGCCACAAACTATCGACCGACTGTCTAGTGACATGCCGGTAATTGCTTTGTCACCATGCTCTGTGACAGATGCCAGCCCAATTAATAATTCTTTCAGCCTCACGGCCACTCCTGCAGCCATAAATTTACGAGCCTTGCCGTGTCAGTAAAATGGGCATGTTATCCTGTTGATCCGGGGCGACCTCCAGAACTCTCAATGCCCCGGCCATTACTTTGGAAAACACTGGTGCAGAAACTATCCCACCGTAATATTGTCCGGCTGAAGGTTCATCAACCATGACCACAATTATCAAGCGTGGATTCGTAGCTGGCGCCATTCCTGCAAAAACAGAAAAATAGCTTTTCTCGGTATATCCGCCAGCACCGGCTTTTTTTACTGTCCCGGTTTTACCTGCTGCGCTGTAGCCATCAACTCTGGCTTCATAGGCGGTTCCATCTTTCATAAGTACCGTTTCAAGCATGGCCCTGACTCTTTTGGCTGTCTTTGCTGAAAACACTCTCTGTTGATCAATGTCTTCATCGCGTTTGAATAAGCTAACCGAGTGTAAAATGCCGTCATCGGCCAATGCCGTATAAGCCCTTGCTAACTGCAATGCGGATGTACTTACGCCATAGCCAAATGACAAGGTGGCTCTATCAAACTCATGCCAGCTTGGGTAATCCAATAATGTTCCACTGGCTTCACCAGGGAAACCGGAACCTGCCGCCACACCAAAGCCCAGCTTGTTGTATATTCCCCAAAAGTATTCAGGAGGCATTCTCAAGGCCATCTGGCTGACCGCAACGTTACTGGATTTTTTTAATACGCCAGTTAAATCCAGAGTTCCATAATTATGAACGTCCTTAACAACATGGCTTCCAACCTGATAAAAGCCGTGAGTTTCAAACATTTCATTTGCTTTGACATAACCACCGTCTAAAGCAGCTGCGACAACAAATGGTTTAACCGTTGAGCCTGGCTCGAATACATCGGTTAATGATCTATTCCTGTAAAGATTTTCTTTTAAACTCTTTCTGGTATTGGGATTAAAGGATGGCTGATTTACTGCGGCCAGTATTTCCCCGTTCTTTGCGTCCAAAACCACTAACGCAGCAGATTTTGCCTTGTTTAAGTTCACAGCCAGTTGTAACTCTCTGTAAGCCAGGTATTGAATGCGCTGGTCAATGCTTAAATCCAGATTCTTTCCGGCAATCGGCTCTTTTATATCTTCTACGTCTTCAATAATTCTTCGCTGTCCATCCCTGATAACTCGCTTGCTGCCTTGTATTCCTTTTAACGATTTTTCGTAGCCCGACTCAAGTCCGGCCTGACCGATATCGTCGATATTGGTGAAACCGACCAAATGTGCGGAAACTTCTCCTGCAGGATAAAAGCGTTTGAACTCCCGCTCAAAATAGATGCCCGCAAGTTTTAAAGCTTTAACTTGGTCAGCAACCACAGGGTTAATTTGACGTGCTATATAGGCAAATTGCCTATGCGAATCTCCTTGTGCCAGTTCACTGACTTTGCCCTTCGGCATATTTAACAGAACTTCTATTTGTTTAAATTCGTTTTCTTTGCCCGGTTCAATTTCCTGCGGATTCATCCAAATCGATTCTACCGGTGTGCTAATTGCCAGCGGCGCACCATTTCTGTCTTTAATCATGCCTCTGTATGCCGAAACCGGCACATCACTGACATGGCGCATATCGCCCTGATCTTTTAAAAACTGTTTATGCAGTACTTGCAAGTCGATGGCTCTGCCCATCAGAACAGTCATGCATGCCATCATAAAAATGACAACAATACGCCGTCGAATTGAACAATTGCTGGTCGGCTTGTTGGGCTTATTTCTGCCTTGAAAATGTATCATTTACGGCTTTATATAAATAATCTTTTCACGTAAGGGCATAATCAGCTTTAATTGCTCCTTCGCCACTTGCTCTACCCGGTTCTGTTCAGCCAAGGTTGTCAACTCCAATTGCAGTTGTCCCCATTCCACTTCGTATTGATCCAAAGCCCTTTCCTGCTTTTGGATTTCACTAAATATGACGCGTGAATGATATTTGCTGTAAATAACACACAGCGCAGATATCAGCATGATCAATATCAGCAGACCTAAACCTATATAGCGACTTGCTATCACTTAAACTCTCTCGGCTACTCGCATGATTGCACTTCGCGATCTTGGATTTTGAGCAATTTCCTGTGGCTCTGCTTTCAAAGCTTTGCCTGATTTCTTCAAAATGCCTTTTGTTATATCGATTTCTTTAATAGGCAATTTGCCAGGATTATATTTAGCCCCGGATTCGGCACGGATAAAGCGTTTGACGATTCGGTCTTCCAATGAATGGAATGAAATAACCACTAATCGCCCATTTGGCTTTAAAATTCGCGCGGACTGTTGTAAAGCTGACTTTAACTCATCCAATTCACTATTTATTTCGATTCGAATTGCCTGAAAGCTTCGAGTTGCCGGGTGCTTATATTTATCTTTTATCGGTACCGCTTCTTCAATTAATTTTGCCAATGCTCTAGTGGTTGTAATTGGCGATTCAACCCTTTTTTCGATGATTGCATGTGCTATGCGACGCGCAAAGCGCTCTTCACCGTATTCAAATAAAACTTTAACCAAGTCTTTTTCATCAACACTGGCTAGCCATTGTTCAGCAGTAACGCCAGAATTGCCATCCATCCGCATATCGAGAGGGCCGTCACGTAAAAAGCTGAAACCTCTTTCCGGATTATCCAATTGAGGTGACGAGACGCCCAAATCCATAAGAATTCCATCGACTTGTCCTGTTAGACCTTCGCTTGCAACTATATTTTCCAGTTCGGAAAAAGGTGTATGCTTTAGCGTAAATCTTTTATCTTCAAGCATAGCTTGCGCATAATCAGAGTTTATTGCATCCAGATCCCGGTCAAAAGCAAGCAGTCTGCCCTCGGGTCCTAATTGATCTAAAATGCCCTTGCTATGCCCGCCCCGGCCGAATGTACAATCAAGATAAATACCGGATTTATAGATAGCAAGCTGTTGCAAAGCTTCCGCAAACATAACGGGTAAATGTTCCACTAACAAATCTCCCGTATTAAAAGGATAAGGCGCCTAAATCTTCCAAGCCCTCATTATCGTCGCCATCCATCCATTCATTTTCTTTAGCTGCCCAAGCATCTTCGTTCCAGAGTTCAAACTTGTTAAGCTGGCCAATCAAGACGATTTTTTTGTCTATGGTTGCAAATGTTCTTAATTTTTCAGGTAGTAACAAGCGACCTTGTCCATCCATTTCACACTCGGAGGCATTGCCAATGACAAACCTCCTTAGTTTGCCAGCCATTTTATTTAAGGTAGGCAATTTGCTGATGGTCTGTTCAAGCTTTTCCCATTCAGGCATAGGGTAAAGCCATAAACAGCCATTCTCTCCGACGCATCGTTCGTTGACTGCGACAGTCACAACCATCTGGCACTCGCAACATTCCTGCAATTCTTCCCGGTAACGGGTGGGAATTGCAAGACGTCCTTTGCCGTCTAAATTGATTGAACTAATGCCTCGAAACAAAATTAACCCCGGAATTCCAAAAAAAACCCTTTTTATCCACTTTTTCCCACTTGTGACCACTATAGTTTTCAAAGCAGTCCTAGTCAAGAATGATTTGATATAAGTTCTTTCTTTTTTGACAAGGACTTACGTGGCAATCGGAATGAGGTGTAAACCGGCGAAATAGGACAACATAATTCCCATTCTTTATCAGAAAGTTAATTGATTTTTATGAGAAAAGACCTTACCTAATTGCACAGTTAGAAAAAACTAGCTTATTTGAAAGTTAATGGGAATTGGTTTACGGGTACTGCCGGAAATTAATAAGGTTTTAGTTTGTGAAAAATGTGCGGGGGATTGAAACGAAAAGCGCCCAAAGAAAACTGGGGGGGCATCAAAAGGAGAAATCGGGCGAGAGTGTCCGATAAATAAAGAAAAAGTCGGCCTATAAGCCGGGTTCTGTCGAGAACAGTCATTCATCTAGGCTGCAAGTCACCCTGCAGCTCAAGCAATCTACCCAGGAACCGCGCGGGCCACGCGTCTGTTCCTCTATTTGATCTTGCTCCGGGTGGGGTTTACCATGCCACTCCTGTTACCAGTTGCGCGGTGCGCTCTTACCGCACCTTTTCACCCTTACCGGTCACTAGGTGACAGGCGGTATATTTTCTGCGGCACTTTCCGTAGGCTCACGCCTCCCAGGCGTTACCTGGCACCCTGCCCAGTGGAGCCCGGACTTTCCTCCATCTTATCTTGCGATAAAACAGCGACTGCTCAGCCGACTTTTTCATTGCATAGTATATCACAGCTTCGCGATAGAACGATATGTCGTATGGCTTTTAATTAGCAAAATTCAGACCAGAGAAGTCTTGCTCATGATTTTTAATAGGAATGCTACGTTTCCTTGGTCATATCCAAGGCCGCCTGATACAACAACTTCCTCCTTACACCTGTGATTTCTACAGCCATGGCTACCGCTGTTTTAATGGAACATTCACTTAATAAGACACTCAATATTTTTTCCTGTTCGGGCGTAATAATTTGTTCTTTTTTATCGATGGTCGCGCCATCAACAATCACTACAAACTCACCTTTTCTCATATTGGAATCTTCTTCAACCCGCTTCAGCATCTCACCCAAGCTGGTTTTTACGATAGTTTCATGCAACTTGGTAAGCTCTCTGGCGATAACGATTTGTCGATCCAAGGGCAATATCTCAGCCATGTCCTGCAATGAGGCCAGAATTCGATGGCTGGATTCATAAAATACCCAGGTTGTCGGGCACATTAAGCGTTCACTAAAAAACTTTTTTCGCGCCGATGAGGTTCTTGGTGAGAAGCCTTCAAAAGCAAACTGCGTTACCGGTAATCCGGCGGCAGACAAGGCCGCAATTAAAGCACAGGCGCCTGGCACGGGAACCACATCAAGCCCGGCGTCTTTTACCATTTTAACCAGTGGCATGCCCGGATCACTTAATAAAGGCGTTCCCGCGTCAGAAACCAGGGCGATAGACAAGCCCTCGCGCAGTTTTTCCAGTAAACCGATTGAAGCCTTGTCTTCATTGTGTTGATGCAATGAAATTAGTTTATTGTTGATGCCATAATGTTGTAGCAACATTATTACATGCCGGGTATCTTCTGCGGCAATCAAATCAACCTGCTTTAATATTTCAATCGCCCTGTAACTTATATCTGCTAAATTACCTATCGGCGTAGCAACAACGTATAATTTGCCGCATTCACTTGACATTCGATACACTCACTTGAAAACTCCTAATTGAAGATGCGTTCCAACGATAAGCCGTTATTATTTTGCACTCTGCTTGCCAGTTTATGGCTTTTTTCAGGCTGTACAAGCAAAGCTGTCAAAAAAACTGAAGACCAGTCAATGCCTGCGCAGCAAAACGCTGAGCCAAAGCAAGAAACCTTGGTGACACAGCCGTTCGTAAAAAACGAGCAACCGGAACATATTGTTGAAGTATACCAGCATCCGCTTACAGTAGAGTCTTTGGGTCTTTCTGAAACGCCACAAACAGAGCATTGCCTTGACAGCATTGAAATGTGCAAGAGCTATGAACAAAATCAGCAGCGATTACAAGTCGTCGATAGTTTAATCCAGTCTGGCGATGGCACGTCCGCAAAGCAAAATGCCGATGCTATCAATGCAGCCATGCTTTCTGCTGAGCAACGCGCCCAACTGAGTCTGCTTTATGCGCAGATTCTGCTTAGTTTTGGCGAGGCTGAGCAGACCATTGACAGTCTGGCACTCCTGCAACCGCAACAATTTAATACAGAAAACCGGATTAAATATTTTCAGTCACAAGGTTTTGCCTATTCCCTGACAGGAAATTTATTAGCCAGCGCCAAATCCAGAATTGAGCTGCACTCATTACTACAATTCCCCGATGAACTTGAAAAAAATCAGGCGGCCATTCTTGAAGCATTAAACCTGCTGCCTGATTCCGCCTTACAAACCAGTTCAACCGGGATTTTAGCCGGCTGGATGACTTTGGCCGGCATTTTAAAGAAAATAAATCAGCCTGATTTTAATAATCAAATTAACCATTGGCGTGCAACTTATCCGACACATCCCGCCGACTTGAGTTTTTTAGAGCGCACCCCGGATGCCTCTGGAATTTCACCAATAAAAGCCAAGGCGGTTGCGCTCTTGTTGCCTGAATCGGGCTCTTTTGCCCAAGCCGGCAAGGCCATACGTGCCGGCTTTCTTGCCGCATCCAATAATGCCGATAACAGAGCCAAACTTACTTTTAAGTTTTATGACAGTGAACAGTCAACGCCACAAACTTTATATAATAAAGCTATCGCTGAAGGTGCTCAGTTAATCATTGGCCCGCTGGCGAAAGAACAAATTCAGAGTCTGGCCGAGACTGTTACTTTTAACGTTCCTGTGCTGGCGTTAAATCATATTCCCGGCTTGCAAAAAACTCAGCTTTATCAATTTAGCCTCAGCCCGATTGATGACACGGAACAACTCACACATAAAGCATCGACAGATGGCCATAAAAAAGTATTAATGTTCATGCCTGATAATGCGCCGGGGAAACGTATCTCAACTTATTTAACAGAATACTGGCAAAATCAAAGCGGATCGATTCTTGAAACGCAAACCTATAATCCCAAAGAAACTGATTTTTCATTAGCGATTCAAAAACTGCTTAATCTGGATGAAAGTGAACAACGCTATCGCAAGATTCAGACACTTTTGCCCGGCGTAAAATACACACCCAGAAGACGGCAGGACATCGATGCCATTTTCTTGAGTGCCTACAGCGCAGAAGCGCGGTCTATCAATCCTCAGTTACAGTATTATCAGGCTGGCGATCTTCCGGTCTATGCGATGCCTAATGTTTACTCGGGACAAGTCAGCACCTTACTTGATGCAGATCTTAATAAAATAACGTTTTGCGATATTCCCTGGTTATTCAATCAGGCCAATCAGGGTGGTATGGGCATGGATGCGCTTAAAGACACCTGGAAACAGTTTCCCAGTTCTTACTTACGTTTGATTGCTATGGGTATTGATGCTTACAATCTGGCTACGCAACTGGATAACCTGGAACTGAGTCCTTATGCCGGTGCGACTGGCATTTTGTCCTTAACGACTGATCAGCGTATCCAGCGCAGACTGACTTGCGCCACCTTCAAGGGCGGACAACCTGAAGTTGGCGATGAGTACCAGAGAACCGCTCCAACTCTTGGCAAAGCAAACTACCAGAATCATGCTATTTACTGAGCTTAAGGCAAAAGCGGCGCATTTGATTCGAGGCGAAACAGCTGAGGAACAAGCCCACAATTTTCTGATTAAAAACGGACTGAAACCCGTCTGCCGGAATTTTCGCTGCAAACAGGGCGAACTCGATTTGATTATGACCGACCAACAAACCTTGGTGATTATTGAGGTTCGTTTCCGTAAAACCGATAAATACGGCAGCGCCGCTGAAAGTGTTACCCGAAGCAAGCAAACACGGATTATTGCGGCAACCCATGTTTATCTTTCAGCCCAAAAGATTGATCGTCCTATCCGTTTTGATGTCGTTGCAATGTCGGGCAATGGCGCCATTGACTGGATAAAAAATGCCTTTTAGTACCTACAGTGTTATCTGTCGCAAGCGGCCACTCGATGGACAGTTTGAAGGTAATTGTCGCAGGCTGAGCCGTTAGCCTTTATAATTGTTCACCATGAGCTTACAAAACCGCATAATTAATCACTTCGAAAATAGCAGTTTGGTCCAGCAGAATACGCTGGTCAATCTTGGCGAACTCATAGAATTCGCCTCTCAACGTTTGGTCGCAACGCTGCTTAATGATAAAAAAATTATGACTTGTGGCAATGGGCGTTCAGCGGCTGTTGCTCAATTACTTTCCTCGGCGATGCTTAATCAACACGAGCGAGACCGTCCTTCCTTGCCCGCAATTGCTTTAACCACTGACACTACCGCGATTACAGCCATAGCCAATGACTATCATTTTGACGATGTTTTCGCCAAACAGCTCAGGGCTTTAGGGCAGGGCGGAGATATATTGGTTGCATACACTGACGGTATTAATTCAACCAATATCGCCAAAGCCATTGCCACGGCTCATGATAAAGATATTCCAGTTATTGCGCTGACCGGCAATAATGGCGGCATGATTGCACCGTTGCTTTATGATAATGACATTGAAATTCGCGTTCCATCAAATTCGAGTATTCATATTCAAGAAGTTCACATTATGATTACGAATTGTTTATGTGACTTAATCGATCATCAGTTGTTTGGCGGCTAAATAATTCGCTATAAATAAATTGGTTTTAATTGATCAATATTATTTATTTCAAGAGTGACAAGAAAAATCTGCTTAAGCTATTTTCTATAGGCCACTATGAATATTCTCTGACAGCCTCCAGTTGTTTTAGCGTCATTGCAATAAAAAATGATAGAATCATTCCCTTTTTTGCACTTTGAGAATGTCTATCATCCATGTCTAATACTTTAAAGCTTCCCCTTGAATCACTGAAACTAAATGTCGATTTGGCTGGCTTTGAGTTCCCAACCGCACCTAAATTACCTGAAACTATCCTAGGGCAGTCCCGAGCCCAATCGGCGCTTGAATTTGGCGTTGAGATGCAGATTCCCGGATACAATATTTTTGTGATGGGCGAGCCGGGATTGGGACGATTATCGATGATTACCCAGCATCTGGATGCTCAGGCAAAAATGTTACCTGCGCCGCCTTCCTACGCTTATGTCGATAATTTTGATAATTCCAGAGAACCGGTAGCACTGGAATTGCCTGCCGAGCATGGACAGACACTTGGCAAAGACATTGAAAAACTAATAGACAATTTGCTGGCGACTTTCCCCGCCGCCTTTGAAAGCCCAAGTTATCAGCAAAAAAAGAGTTCTATCGAACGTCATTACAATCAGCTTTATAACACAGCTATAGACGTGGTTGATAAACAGGCTCAGTCCTTAAGTATTGCGTTGTTCAGAGATACCGAATCGATTACTTTTGCGCCAATCCGGGACAATAAAGCACTTAATGAAGATCAATTTACCCAACTGCCGTTACCGGAACGGGAAGTTTTTCATAAGCACGTTGAGGAGCTGGAAGAATATCTTGGCGAAGTATTGCTGGAAATGCCCCAGTGGCGCCGGGCAATGGTTGAAAAGGTCAAACAATTGGATAATGACACCATCAGCCTGGCGATAGAGCCGCTATTTGTCGAATTGAATGACAGTTATCAAAACATTGATGATGTCATTACCTTTTTAGCTGAAATACAAAAAAGCTTGACCAACACCGTCACCGATTTTCTCATGCCGAGTCGGACTCCCGAGCCCCAGGACAACACCACAAAACGCTTGTTGCTGACAGAGCTTTATACCCCCAATATTTTGGTTGATAACAAACTTGAAAACGGCGCGCCGGTTATTTACGAACCGCACCCGATTTATCAAAACCTGTTTGGACGGATTGAATATGTTAGCGATCAGGGCGCGTTGGTCACCAATTATCGTCGAATTTGTGCCGGTTCTTTGCACAAAGCCAACGGCGGTTATTTGATTATTGACGCGGAAAAACTGCTGAATTGCCCGTTCGTCTGGGAAGGACTGAAGCGGGCTTTACAATCCGGTTGCATTGAAATCGAATCGCCCTATTCCGACCTGGGCATTAACACGGCCACGCTTAAGCCGGAAGTCATTCCGTTAAACGTAAAAGTGATACTGGTCGGTTCCAGAGATATTTATTATTTGCTGGAAGAAATGGATGACGAGTTTAACGAGATGTTCAAAATTCTTGCCGATTTTGATAATTACATTCCACGTAACAATGAGTCTACACAGTGCTTTATCCTATTGATGATTAAACAGGCCGTCGATTCTGGTGGTAAACCTTTGACCCAGACTGCCATTGAATGTCTGATTGAACATAGTTGTCGTTTGTCTGAAAATCAGCATCATTTTTCTGCACGCATCAAGGATTCACTTGAAATTATCGCTGAAGCCAACCTGTTTTGTAAGCGTGATAATCAGCCGGTTTGTGACCGGGCTCATATTGAAAAGGCGTTGGCGGCAAGAGAGCACCGTAATGGCAGAATGCCGGAAAATATTCTTGAAGAAATGCTGGTCGGCACTATTTTGATTGACACTGAAGGCGAAGCCGTAGGAAAAGTTAATGGATTAACGGTGTTGGAGGTGGGTGGTAGCAGCTTTGGTGCGCCGGTACGGATTACCACCAGTGTTTATCCTGGCTCACGAGGTATCGTCGATGTAGAGAGGGAAGTTGAACTCGGGCAGGCCATTCATTCCAAGGGCGTCATGATTTTAACCGGTTATCTGGGGCACACTTATGCCCAGGAATTTCCTCTGGCCATTTCGGGCAGTATCGCCATTGAACAATCGTATGGCTATATCGACGGCGATAGCGCTTCATTGGCCGAACTTTGCTGTCTGATTTCTGCTTTGACCCGAACACCAATTAAGCAATCGTTTGCTGTTACCGGTTCTATTAATCAGTACGGTGAAGTGCAGGCGGTAGGCGGTGTTAACGAAAAAATAGAAGGTTTCTTCCGGCTTTGTAAGGCGCGAGGTCTTGACGGGCAACATGCCGCTATTATTCCGGCCGCCAACAAGCGCAATTTGATGCTCAAACAGGAAGTAATTGATGCCGTGGCCGCTGGGTTATTTGCCGTTTACGCAGTTTCAAGCGTTGATGAAACCTTGGAGTTACTCACAGGACAACCTGCAGGCGCAGTCGATAGTGACGGATTTTATCCTGAAAACAGTATTAATTTTAAAGCCATTTCCCGGTTAAAAGAGATTTCGGATATGGCTACGGATGAGGATGGAAAAGAGGAAGAAGGTTAAATAGAGTCATGCAAAATAAGCGGCGCAATTAATTTTATTGGCCGCCGCCAATCTCTATAACCAACACATCAATACCATTTTCTTTCAAACGGTTTTTGATGGTGCTAACGCTGGTCATTTGGGCATAAGGACCCATTTTTACCCGGTTCCAGACTACGGCGCCCACTTTAGCTTTTTCAACTTTGGAGTCAATTCCCATTAAAGCCAGCTTGGCTCTCAACAGGTCGGCGTCCTTAAAGTCTCGGAAGGAACCGGCCTGCAAAATATAACTGGCTGTTTTGGCTTGTCCTACACGCTCTTCTCTGGCACGGGTGTTGATTTCATAATCCGGTACAATCACTTCTTTTTCCGGCAAAATGGTATAAAAATCAAATTGCGGTAAGACCGGAGCCGGTTCAGGTTTTTTCTCTGGTTTGGGCGCTTCCGCTACAGCCGTGTTTGAGGCCTCAGGTTTTACAATCTCAGCCTTGTTTGGTGGCTCTGCTTGAGGATTTACGGCAGGTTGATTCGAGCCAATATTACTCAAATAAACCAGAAACACTACGAACGAAATAATCAATGCCGTAATCAGCATCCAGCGCCAGACACCCATGCCTTTGGGTGCTTGTCGGTACGATGAAACGGAGTTCTTATTCTGCGTCCGGTGTTTGTAGTCTTTAGCCATTACATTGCTTCAGGTGTGTTGATATTCAGCAAGTCCAATCCGTTTGCCAATACCTGTTTCACAGCGCAAATTAGATTAAGTCTTGCGTTACGAATCCTGGCATCATCAACCAGAAATTGGTGCGCATTGTAGTAAGTATGGAACTCGTTTGCCAACTCGCGCAGATATTGAATGAGTTGATGCGGTTCATACTGCAGGGCGGCACGTTCCAGCATTTCCGGATAACGCATCAAAGTGCCGAGCAGATTAGTCTCGTGTTCTTCAGTTAACAGCGTCAGGTTTTCCATCCCAAGATGTAAATCGCGCTTCAGGCTTTTTTCATCCAATTGGCGGAGTACACTGCAAACACGGGCGTAGGCATATTGCACATAAAACACCGGATTCTCGTTGGATTTTGAAGTGGCCAGTTTCAGGTCAAAATCCATGTGTTGTTCTGATCGGCGCATAACATAAAAAAAACGCGCCGCGTCTTTGCCGACTTCATTGCGCAATTGCCTTAGAGTAACAAACTCGCCGGAACGGGTCGACATTTGCACTTTTTCTTCACCCCGAAACAGCGACGCAAATTGTACCAGCAGCACTTTTAACTTGGATTCATCAGCGCCCAACGCAGTCATGGCCGCTCTGACTCTGGGAATATAACCGTGGTGATCAGCGCCCCAAATGTCTATAATCTGGTCAAAACCGCGATCCAGTTTATTCATGTGATAGGCAATATCCGACGCAAAATAGGTCGATTGGCCGTTCTCACGCACCACAACCCGATCTTTTTCGTCGCCCAATTTGGCGCAGGCAAACCAGGTTGCTCCATCTTGCTCATAAAGATGACCGGCTTCGCGTAAGCGGTTCAGGGCTTTTTCTACTGAACCGTCGTCCATTAACTGACGCTCTGAAAACCATTCCTGATAGTTAACGCCAAATTCGCCTAAATCGATTTTGATATCTTCCAGAATGGTGTTTAAACCCATTTGAAAAAAATCCGAATATAACGAAGCGCCCAGTAAAGTTTTGGCGCGGGCTATCAAAGCATCGATATGCGTTTCTTTGTCGCCGCCTTCAGTTTCGTCGGGCGGAATGTCTTCTAACACCAGTTCTACAGGTCGGCGATATTCATTATTCGCGTTTTTATGTATATCTGAGGCAATTTCGCGGACATAATCGCCTTTATAGCCATTGCAGGGAAAAGTCAGAACTTCACCGCAATCTTCAAGGTATCTCAGCCAGATACTGGTAGCGAGGATATCCATCTGCCGCCCGGCATCATTGACATAATATTCCCTATGCACCTCAAAGCCAACCGCTTGCAACAAATCGGCAACCGCAGAACCATAGGCGGCCCCACGACCATGGCCGACATGCAACGGACCGGTCGGATTAGCAGAAACAAATTCGACTTGTACTTTTTTACCTGCGCCGACCTTGCTTAAGCCAAAGTCTCGACCCTGGTCGTGAATCTGATTAATGATTTTGAATTGTGCAGTAGGATCAATAAAGAAATTGATAAAACCGGGACCGGCAAGCTCAACTTTAATAATTGCAGGATCTTGAGGCAGCGCGGCAATCAGTTTCTCGGCCAATTGGCGTGGGTTTGACTTTGCCGGTTTGGCCAGCATCAACGCCAGATTTGAGGCAAAATCACCATGTTGTGCATCGCGGGTACGGTCAATTGTAATGTTCGGGGTAATTTCCTGGGCAAGAATGCCGTCTGTCTTAAGCGTTTCGACGGCTTGCAGGATAAGTTCCTCTATTTTCTTTTTCATTGCTTCAATGCGTTAGGTGGGATCAACTAAATAGGCGTGCATTATCCATTAAAATCATTCGATTATCCATTCAAACAATATCAATGCGGTGTGTCAGCTAAAATCTGTAGCTTTACAAAAAGACATAAACTCCCTGCAAGGGAAGTCATGTCTGACGATCATAATTAATGAAAATAGGAATGGAAAACGGTAATCTTTTTGATCGCCTATTCCAGGCCAAAAATCAGTACACTTTACGAATCATCAACTTCATCGGCAAGCGCAGATAATTGTTTGATCAGTTCTGCCAGCTGCTCTGTGCTTTCTGCCCGAACCGTAGCATGTGCCACTTTACGGCCTGTGCGCGGTGCTTTATCGTAAAGATGCAAATGCGCATTGGGGATATTCAACAGTTCTTCGGTCACTGGCAATCCGCCGATAAAATTAACCATTGCCGCTTTACCGACCGGCGTTGTTGCGCCCAAAGGCAAGTCCAGAATCGCCCGCAAATGGTTTTCAAACTGACTGGTTTCAGCGCCTTCAATCGTCCAGTGTCCGGAGTTATGTACCCGTGGCGCAAACTCGTTAGCTAACAACTGCCCGTCTACTTCAAATAATTCCAGGGCCAAAACGCCGACATAATTTAGTTTTTCAAGCAAGCGGGACACATAGCTTTCAGCCTGTTTTTGCATCGGGTCATTGGCGCTGCATTCGGAAACTCTTAATATGCCGCCACGATGAAGATTTTCTGATAACGGGTAAAAAACAATCTCGCCGGAAACGTTGCGGACGGCAATGATAGAGACTTCCCGCTTAAAGGATACGAAAGCTTCAACAACAGCAGGCACGCCTTGCAACAATTCCCAAGCGTGATTTAAATCCTCTTTTGATTTAAGCAGCGATTGGCCTTTGCCGTCGTAGCCCTGGGTGCGGCTTTTTAAAATAGCCGGATAACCAATGGTGGTCATGGCCAGTTCCAGGCTGTTAAGGCTATCGACCGCAGCATAAGGCGGGGTGGGGATATCGAGGTCGTGAAAAAAACTTTTTTCGATCAACCGATCCTGAGCTACGCCCAAAGCTTCAGCCGATGGATGTACTTGGGTGTGAGACGCGAGAAACTCAGCAACTTCAGCCGGAACATTTTCAAACTCATAGGTGACAACATCAGCACGTTCCGCCAATTGAGCCAACAATTCAGGATCACTGTAATCGCCATGTAAATGTTCGCCAAGACGGTTGGCGCAAGCATCAATGGAAGGATCAAGAAAAATAAATTCCAACCCTAAAGGAATACCTGCCAGCGCAATCATTCTGGCCAGTTGGCCAGCGCCTAATACACCTACAATCATGAAGCGCTCCCAATGCGTGGATCGGAGTGAGCCAGTACCGTTTCGGTTTGCTCGCGTCTGAAAGTGTTTAAAGCGTCTTTATACTGGGTGTGTTTATTGCTGATGATGGCGGCCGCCAGTAAAGCAGCGTTAATCGCGCCGGCTTTACCAATCGCAAGGGTTCCAACCGGAATACCTGCAGGCATTTGCACGATGGATAGCAATGAATCCATGCCGTTAAGCGCTTTGGATTGAACCGGCACGCCCAGCACAGGCAAGGCTGTTTTAGCCGCTGCCATGCCAGGCAAATGCGCAGCGCCACCGGCACCGGCGATAATGACTTCCAAGCCTTTGCCTTCGGCAGTTTCGGCATAACTAAACAGTTTATCCGGCGTACGATGTGCCGAAACGACTTCAACGTCGTGTGGAATTCCAAGTCGCTCCAGCGTTTCCGCTGCAAAGCACATGGTTTCCCAGTCAGAAGTCGAGCCCATGATAATGCCAACCAGTGCGGTCATGTGTTGCTCCTTATCAAGCAGGTAATTAATAATAGAAGTATGTAGGTTGGGTTACGACTGCATGGATGCAGAAGGTAGAGCAATGCAGGAGCAATTGCCGAGCGACAGCGTAACCCAATATTTGCGGTGTTAATATCGATAACCCAACGTGTTGTTTTTCACATAGTATCGCATAAATGAAGGCCAAATGTTTCTAACTCTCATCGCTATCAAGTCCCGCCTGTTCGGTGATGCTTTTTGACAAAGTCTTTTTGACCTTAACGCCAAGATCGACAAAACTGCTGGCCTGACGAATCAGATTGCCGTTGCCCTGCGTTAATTTATTCATCACGCCGTCATAAGTGGTATGGACGGTACTTAGCTGTTTGCCCAGTTTATCCAGATCATCGACAAAGCCCCGGATTTTGTCGTAAACAATTCCTGCCTTATCGGCAATCGCCCGGGCATTTTCGTTTTGCCGTTCATAACGCCAGATATTTTCGATAGTGCGCAACGTTGCCAGCAACGTAGTTGGCGTGACCACGATGATTTTGTGTTCGAAAGCGTCGGTAAACAAACGTTCATCAGCCTGAAAAGCCGCGATGAACGCCGCTTCAATCGGCATGAATAACAACACAAAATCCAGTGTCCTCAAGCCTTTCAAGCCGGAATAATCCTTGTTGCTCAAGCCTTTGATATGCTCGCGCACCGCTTCGGTATGCTGCTTTAAGGCCAGTATCCGTTCCTGCTCGTCTTCGGCAGAACAATAGCGTTCATATGCCAGTAACGATACCTTTGAATCAATCACCACATCCTTGTCTTCCGGCAATCGCACGATGACATCGGGCTTGAACAATCGGTTATCTTCATCCCGAAACGCGCCCTGGGTTTCATATTCAATGCCTTTGCGCAGACCCGATTTTTCCAGCACGGTTTCCAGAATCATTTCACCCCAGTTGCCCTGTGTTTTCTTGTCTCCTTTTAAAGCTCGGGTCAGATTCAGTGCTTCCTGATTCATCTGCGCGGTATCGCGCCGTAAAGAAACAATTTCTTCGCGCAAGGAAATGCGATCCTTGTTCTCGTTGTCGTAAACTGTTTCGATACGTTGTTTAAACTCGCCCAATTGTTCGCGTAACGGTGTAACAATATGATCCAGACTGGTTTTGTGGTGTTCAGTAAATTGTTTGCTGCGGTCATCAAAAATCTTGCCGGCCAAATTTTCAAACTGCGTGTTCAGACGTAGTTCGGCATCCAGCAATAATTTTAATTTTTCTTCGGTATTTTTAAGCTGTTCTTCCATCCGGGTTTGCAATTGCGCATTTTCGGTTTTGGCGTTAAAAAACTGTTGTTGCAAGATTTTAAATTCGGCTTCGCGAGCTTGAAACTGTTTGATTTTTTCTTCGGCGACGGCAAGTTCAGTCGTTAATTGCTGAAGCTGGCTTGTATCTTTGCCCATCAAAAAACGCATGAACAATACGCCTAACAACAGACCCGACAACGCCCAAATCAGTGAGAAATCGTCATAGCTAAAATTCATAAGTATTTTGGGGCAGCGGTTTTAGGTGAATGGAACACCTGGCGATGGGCTACAGCGGGTTTGGTGTTTTCTCAATCGTTGGGTTGCCGAGCAGCATGGCAACCCGCTTGAAACGGTTACCTTTAGAACGTAGTAACTTCGCTACCTTTGCCAATTAACACAACATCAGCAGGACGCAGCGCAAAAAGGCCGACGGTTACGACACCGGTAATATTGTTAATAATTTGTTCCAGTTTGGTGGGTTCGATAATGTCCAGATTATGCACATCCAGAATCACGTTATGGTTATCAGTGATGAAGCTTTCGCGCCAAACCGGTTGTCCGCCCAATTTTACCAATTCTCTGGCAACATAGCTTCTGGCCATAGGCACAACTTCAACGGGTAATGGAAATTTACCCAGCACATCGACGCATTTGGATTCGTCAGCAATACAGACGAATTTTTTACTGGCCGCGCCGATGATTTTCTCGCGCGTTAATGCGCCGCCACCGCCTTTGATCATTTGACGATGCGCATTGACTTCGTCAGCGCCGTCGATATAAACATCCAGCGTACCGACTGCATTTAAATCAAGCACCGGAATACCGACTTTCTTTAAGCGTTCGGTGCTCACGATTGAGCTGGAAACAGCGCCTTCAATATCGGCTCTAAAATCAGCCAGATAATCAATAAAGTGGTTAACGGTAGAGCCAGTACCAACGCCGATAATGGCAACGTCTTTAATATAGTGTAAAGCAGCTTGGGCAACTTTTTGTTTTAGTTCGTCTTGAGTCATAGGGCTATCCTTTTTTTTGTTATGGGTAATTTGATGGGGTGTGATGATACAGCAGATACAAAGATTACTCAGCTGATTTTTGTCCGGGAACGCCAAGCCCCTGCTTGGCCCAGCGGTCAGCCACTTAAAAGTTATAGCAGTGCACAGACCGAGCAGAGAC
>CAILCX010000130.1 GCA_903832775.1 uncultured Methylobacter sp.
ATTTTATGACTGCTCGCTGGGCGCATCTGCCTTACGAGTTTCTAGATTTGATTTCCCGTCGCATAATCAATGAAGTGCCTGGTATTTCGCGTGTTGCTTACGACATCTCTGGAAAACCGCCAGCAACGATTGAATGGGAATAAACCTCACAACCGATGAACAATGGATGCGCTATGCCATCAGGTTGGCGCAGATAGCTGAGCAGCAGGGTGAAGTTCCGGTTGGCGCAGTTATTGTCAAAGAGGAGCGCAGTATTGCAGAAGGCTGGAATATTCCGATAACCAGTCATGATCCGACCGCTCATGCTGAAGTAGTAGCCTTGCGGGGAGCTGGCGTTTATTTGGGAAATTACCGGTTGACTGATGCCACCCTGTATGTGACGTTGGAGCCTTGTGTAATGTGCATGGGTGCGATGAGTCACGCACGGATTAAACGACTAGTTTTCGGTGCGTATGATCCCAAGAGGGGCGCAGTGTGCAATGCCTTGAGCCTGACTGATGCGAGTTTTTTAAATCACCGCATTAGCTGGGATGGTGGCGTTTTGGAAGCGGAATGTTCGGATTTGTTAAGGGGTTTTTTTAAAGCCAAGCGCTGAAGGCGCGCTCGGCACGCCCTCCCAGGCATTGTATTCTTGTTTCGGACATAATTCCTTATCAGGATTGACGTGCTTGTTTATAGGCATTAATCAACGCATTGGTTGAGCAATCGTGGCTGTCAATGATGTTGTCATTTTGTAGCTCTGGAAGGATGACTTTAGCCAGGACTTTACCTAGCTCCACACCCATTTGATCGAATGAGTTAATATTCCAAATTACGCCCTGAACATAAATTTTATGTTCGTAAAACGCGATCAAGGAACCCAGGGTTTTTGGGGTCAATTTTGTAAATAAAAACGAATTGGAAGGTTTATTTCCGTCAAATATTTTGGAGGCGACAAGCACTGTGTCGGCCTTGTCTTCGTCAGAGAGCTCTGCTTTAACTTCTTCAGCTGTTTTACCCTTCATCAAGGCTTCAGGTTGAGCAAGAAAGTTTGAGATTAAAATATCGTGATGTTCAGGAAGGTTGTAATGACTGTTTGCAGCAGCAAGAAAATCACAAGGTATTAGTTTAGTGCCTTGATGAATTAGCTGAAAAAAAGCATGCTGACCATTAGTGCCGGGTTGTCCCCAAATGATTTGGCCGGTACTGTAATCAACCTTGTCGCCATTTAAGTCAATACTTTTTCCGTTACTTTCCATGTCCCCTTGCTGAAAATAATCGGCAAAATAGAGCATGGATTGGTCATAAGGCAAAAGCGCATGTGACTCGGCATTGTAAAAATTATTGTACCAAATACCAAGTAACCCCATGATTACAGGTATGTTTTTATAAAATGGTGCAGCTCGGAAATGTTCGTCGGCTTCATGAGCGCCCAGCAATAGTTCTTCAAAATTATCCATGCCAATATAAAGAGCAATAGACAAGCCAATGGCCGACCATAGCGAATAGCGACCACCGACCCAGTGTCTGAATTCAAACATATTGTTGGTATCAATGCCGAAATCAGCGACATTTTCAGCGCTGGTTGAAATCGCAACAAAATGTTTGGCTACAGCTTGTGGATCTTGCGCGCTGTCGAGAAACCATCTCTTTGCGGATTTTGCGTTGGTCATTGTCTCTTGCGTGGTGAATGTTTTTGACGCAATAAGAAAAAGTGTGGTTTCCGGGGAGATATGAGTCAGGGTTTCAACAAGATCAGCCTGATCAATATTAGATACAAAATGCACTTTTAATGCTTCAGAGGCGTAGGGTGTCAGCGCTGCCGATACCATCTTAGGACCCAAATCTGAGCCGCCTATGCCAATGTTAACAATGTCGGTGATAGCTTTGCCGGTATAACCCAGCCATTCGCCCGAGCGGACTTTTGTACTGAAAGCGCGCATTTGGGCAAGAACGCTGTTAATTTGAGGCATCACATCTTCTCCGCCAACGTAAACAGGTTGATTGCTTCTGTTGCGCAAGGCAGTATGCAAGACTGATCTGTGTTCGGTCTTATTTATTTCCGCACCGGAAAACATAGCTTTAATTTTTTCGTCCAGACCTGCATGTATTGCGAGATCAATTAACAAAGGCAAGGTTTGATCGGTGATTCTGTTTTTAGAGTAATCAAAAAGGACGTCGTTAAAATGAGCAGAAAACTTTGCGTGTCGATTGCTGTCAAGATTAAAACTGTTACGCAGACATAAATTTTTGGTTTCTTCGTGGTGAAATTTTAAAGCTGTCCAGGCCGTAGAAGTGGTCAAAGATGACATGCGGTAAGGCTCCGATTGAATAAAGTTAGCTTAAGTCTACGAAAAGCGGGGAAGGATAGCAATAGTAAACAACTCATTTGCCATTACAACTTAAATGGTATTGTGTGGATGAACAATAATCAAATCCTTTATTTGGCTAAATCGATGTGCTAGAGTTAACAGCTGTTATGAGACAAAAATACACCGATAGACGTTTATTTTTGACAAGCTCAAACTGCATGGCATGTTATTTCTTTCTTAATAATAATAATTTTATCAAAACTGGAAGGTATTATGAATAGTACGCATATTTTAAACAAAGGTTTCCTGGTACTTCTGGGATTATTGTTCTCTGCAACGATATGGGCTCATGGTGGCGCAGCCGGAACGGACACTGATCAATGTAAATTTGAACTGGAACCTACTCATTGGCTACATTATACCGCCTATCAGCCCAACGCATTTCCTGCGGAAGATTTTTGCGCCAATCTTCCTCGCGTTAACGAACTTACCTTGTTGGTGTTCGATTATCAGGACATGAAATATAGAGACATGTCAGTTGAGTTTGAAGTGACAAAAGAGCCCGAAGGCACTCGCGTATTCTTTTTGCCTGGTACAAAACACAAAAAAGGGACGGTTGAATTGCGGCTCCCAAATGGTGTGCCTGAAGCAGGTAAATATCTGATTCATATTACTTTGATTCCGGATGCAGGTGAAAGGCTAGACGCACACATGAGCTTTAAAGCTGGTGGTGGACAGGCAGTAAGTAGAAATAATCTTCTGTTGTATGCATTCTTCGCATTTGCCGGTCTATATGTAGTTTATCTATCACATGCCGGATTTAAGAAAATAGTGGATGATGCGATTGCTAAACTTAAATCTTAAAAATTTAATTACCCAAATCTTCTTTTAAAGAAGATTTAAGGGGGATTTATATATCAAATCTTCCCTAAGCGCTCTTTATTTTAAAGAGGGGTACTGAATATTAAATAGTTGTAAGTAATGCCATTGCAAGGTTGCGGATATTATCTTCAATCTGGCAATGGCATTGTCTATAGGGATATAGGTATGGGGTATAAGCTTCTCCTAAACAAGCTAGTTTTGGTGATTTAATTGAACAATCGAGGAAATGTGTAATGGTTAAGTTATTATCGGCTGGGGCAATGATTTTGATTTTTTCTGCATCCGTAATGGCGGTAGAGTACGAAGATCATAGCGGCATGCTCATGGATCATGGTGATGGACATTTAATGGACATGGCTGGAGGCATGGTGATGGGGCAAAATACCACGACCTTACCTGGCGGTTGTGACAGCATCTCTGAAACCAAAGAAATTACCGTGCATGCCGGACACAAATATGCCGAAAAATTTCCCGGCAGAATGTATGCCTTTGATACTCAAGAATTTAATTTCAAGCCCTGCACCAAATTGACGGTTCATTTCATTAATGAAGACAATATCCGTCACCAATGGATGATGCACGGTTTACCCAAATATTTATATCCAAAAGGGATGTTCCATTTGGAAGCGTCAGGTCCTGCAAAGATTTCCGGAACCTTGATTTTACCGCCTGGCGATAAAACCTATCTGGTGCATTGCGATATTGCCCAGCACATGGAAAAAGGCATGAAAGCCCAGTTGAAAGTCGGCAAGGGCGACGGTGATTTGCCAAGTATTCCAGGTGTAACTGCGTATGTGATACCCGATGATTATAAGGGAAGCTTTGCTACCGTTATGGCGCAAGTTTCGGCCGCAGCGGAAGCTGCGTCAGTAGTTGTCGCTGCTACTGTTAAGCCACCGGTTGTTGCTCCTGTTAAAGAGGATTCCTTGATTTCGGGCGTTACAGTTATAGGGTTGGCACTTGGCCTGATAGCCGCTCCATTTCTGGCAAGAAAATTTAAAGGCATGAGCGCGTCGGAAGTGGTTGCAACCATTTTTGATTTGGTAAGAGCTGGAATCGAATATGCTGTTAAGCTGGTGTCTGGCTTGATTAAGCTGATTATTTCCAATAAAAACAAGATATTGCCAGGAAGTTAATTTCCGGCAAAATAAAACCCCTGCACTCCAAGAGCGCAGGGGTTTTTTTTGAGAGAAAAAAGAGCAAGACATGAGCTATGAACTCGGAGGGCTGTTTCTCAGCGCCTTTATATCGTCAACAATTGCGCCTGGAGGTTCGGAAGCGATTTTGGCTTACATGGTGGCGAACGGACATTATCAGGTAGTACAGCTGGTTATTGTTGCTACAATAGGCAATACTTTGGGAGCAATGACGACATGGTTTTTGGGCGTGCTGGCTGCCAAAAAATATCCTTTAGCCTCTTTATTACCAGCAAACAAACAAAAGGCACTAGACCTGGTCAGAAATAAAGGCATCTGGACTTTATTTTTCACCTGGTTGCCGCTAGTTGGCGATGTCTTGTGTTTCGCGGGTGGCTGGCTAAAACTGCCATTCCTGCAGGCTTGTTTAATTATATTGCTGGGCAAGGTGGGACGCTATGTGGTTATAGCGTGGATGTTTGTTTGAGCTTTCGTAAACACACCAAAACACACAAATAATCAACCTAATGAAATTAAATACGATAATTAACGATGACCATTCGGCGGCATTTGAAAATATGCTGCTTGTTTTGACCTTGGCTCTTTTTCCATTACTGTATTTGACATTAAAGGGATGGACTAACACCTTAACCATTGCTCTCTGTGCAATAGCAATAGTTCACTTTTTTCGATTGCCACGTTCGTCATGGCAAATAAAGAATATTAGCGGTACTGAGTGGGCAGTTATATTAGCGCTTGCCTCCGGTATTTTGGCTATTTTATTCAGTCAATTATTACGACAACATTTGATAGCAAAGCCTTATGATGGGCCGCTTCGTATGTTATTGGCAGCTCCGGTGTTTTTATTGTTGATGAAGAAAAAAGTCAATTTTGTCGAAGTGTTTCAGTATGTTTGTCCAGTATCGTTGCTGATTCTTGTTACATTTGTTAGCTTTTATCCAGCTCAAAAAGAGTTGTGGGGAGAACGATTCGGTACTTATTTTGTTGATCCGAATACTATTGGTATCAACACGATGCTATTAGGTTTTTTGTGTTTGTTTTCAATTGATTCTGTTAAAAAGGATAGTGCAGGAGTTAAGGTTTTAAAATATGCAGGAATTCTGGCAGGTGTTTATCTGGAAATAAAGTCCCAGACACGAGGTGCCTGGTTTGCCGAGCCTGCGATGTTAGCTTTGTGGGTAACTTTTCATTGGCAATCAAAAAGCAGAAAAGAGTTATTGATTTCTACGTTGATAACTGTTTTTGCAACTATAGGGGCTTATTTGTTTATAGATTTTTTTCATGATCGAATCAATAGCATTTTTTTTGAAATAGCCTCGTGGTTAAACAGCACCAATATTGATACATCGGCGGGGCTAAGGTTATCAATGTGGCAAATATCTTGGGCTTTGTTTAAAGAAAATCCATTTTGTGGCTACGGAGACTTAGGTTACCAATCGCAATTATTGATGCCACAAATCCAATCGGCATTTTCAAAAGAAGCGATTTCAGTCATGGCGGCAGTAGGTCCGCATAATGAGTTTCTTGCTAATATGGTTAGATCAGGTGTTTTCGGCTTCATTGCGGTTTCAATGCAGTTATTTGTACCTGCTATAATTTTTATTAAAGGCCTTAAAAGTTCGATTCCGGGAGTTAAAAATGCAAGTGCAATGGGGCTTTGTTATGTAATGGGAATGTTTATTACAAGCTTTAGCTTGGAAATTTTGACTTTAAAATACACAAATTCATTTTATGGATTAATGATTGCCGCTTTGTGCGCAACTGTAATGTGGAAGCGTAACAATACAATTTAATAATAAATAAAGATTTGCAATTTATAAATATAGAAGAGGTATTGTTGTGTTACGCCATTTTCCACCCGTTGGCATTAAGTCTGCCCATAGAGCACGTGACTATTATATTGCGGTGTTTACTTTTGTTTGTGTTGCAATCTGCTTGGTAAGCGATGCAGATGGCAGCATGGAAAAGCAAAATGCGCTCGGAATTTGTGCATGGATTTTCCTGGCTTGTTGGCTGCATGGAGAAAACCGTGAAATAAGACTGCAAGTTATGATAGCGGTATGCTTTGCGACAATTGGCGAACATTTTGCATCGCCTTACATGGGCGGATACACCTACCGGTTTGAAAACGTACCAGCCTATGTGCCGCCGGGTCATGGTCTGGTATATTTGACCGCTGTTGCACTGGGTCGTTCGGGTTTGTTTTTGCGCTATGCCAGACAAATTGCCACCTTTGTGGTTTTGGTTTGCGGGGCTTGGTCAATTTGGGGGATCAGCGGTTATGCGGCGCAAGGCGATTCTGTTGGCGCTTTACTGTATTGTGTATTTTTAGGGTATCTATTTAAAGGCCGATCACCGATGGTTTATCTGGCCGCTTTTTTTATTACTACCTGGTTGGAATTGATTGGCACAGCCGAGGGAACTTGGATATGGGCAGCAATTGATCCTGTGTTAAGTTTGCCGCAGGGAAATCCGCCTAGCGGAGTTGCGGCCTGGTATTGTCTGGTAGATGCGGTGGCAATGGGTGGCGCACCTTTGTTGATAAACCGTGCGAAAAGTCTCCGTGATTGGTTAAAGTCTGGCAAAATGCGAAAAACAGCTTATCAAGGATCAAGTAATAAATAAGGTGAATAAAGTAAATCGTTAAGAATTGGTATTAGCCAACAACCTCTGCCCTAAAAAGCGGAAATCAGTAAATTAAAGAGGAAATGTAATGGAACGTCGTAATTTTATTAGATTAAGTGTAGCCGGAGTCGGTGCCAGCATTATATCGCCAGCAATGGCCACCAGTAAACCGGTTGCTGGTGCTGATATTTATTATACCAAAGAAGCCCCGGGTCGCTGGAGTGGCAAAGTTGCAACGCATCTACCAACTATTGAAATAGAAAAAGTCGGTGGGCAAGTTACTGTAAAAGTTGTTACAGGCCATGAAATGAAAGGTTATGAACACTATATTGTTAAACATGTTTTATTGGATAAAAACTATAAATTTATAGATGAGCATATGTTTGATCCGACTAAGGAGCAAACAGCCAGTTCAGTTTTTACATTGCATGATTACATTGGTCCGATTTACGCATTGAGCATGTGCAACAAACATGATCTTTGGTTAAATAGCGCTGAAGTTTAAGTGTGGAGTTTGAAAGAAGATTATGTTTAGTTAGATATATATGTTGTTGTAACATAAGCTTTTAAATGAAAACTTACCCACCGTTAGAAAAAGAACCAAAAAAAATATTGGTTATTGCAATGCAATATCTTGGTGACGTATTGCTAACTACACCCTTATTCCATTCTTTGCGAATGGCATACCCAAATGCGCAACTTGATGTGTTGGTATATAGCAATACAGCTTCGATACTTGAAGGTAATCAAGACATTAATCATATTATTACCACGGCTAATCGCCCAAAGACTGCCGACTATATAAAATTAGGTCAGCAAATAATCAGGCGCTATGATCTAGCCGTTGTTACGCAAACTGGTGATAGGCCTTTTTTATACGGTTTGCTTGCAGCAAAAATGCGAGTTTCGGTAGTGCCGCAAAAAATTAATAAAGGATGGTGGAAGCGTTTTTTTGTTCAGCGCTGGATTGAGTTTGATAACATTAATACACATACTGTATTACAACATCTTAAATTGTTAGATTTAATAAATGTTAAATCAAGCTATTCAGTAGTAGCGCCACAAATTAAGGATTCTCAGAGTTTAGAACAGCAATTTAATTTTCTAGTTGATAATGTGAATTTTGCTGTATTGCATACCCATCCACAATGGACCTACAAGCAATGGACAGTAGAGGGATGGCTTCAGGTTGGTCGATACCTAAATGGTTTGGGTTTAAAGTTGGTTTTATCGGGAGGTCCCTTTAACGATGAGATTAATTATGTTAAGAACATTCAAAATCAACTTCCTAAGGATACTATCAATTTGGCGGGTAAACTATCATTGGCGCAGTTGACCTACATCCTATCTAAGGCAAAATTATATATCGGCCCTGACACGGGCATTACTCACTTAGCTGCTGCAACGGGTATTCCGGTAATTGCGCTTTATGGACCTACAAATCCAGTTAAATGGGCGCCATGGCCATTTGGTTATGCTCAAAATACAAATCCATTTAACAAAATAGGCAGTCAGCACGTAAACAATATTAGCTTTATTCAAGGTAAAGGCGAGTGTGTTCCCTGTTATTTAGAGGGGTGTCAAAAACATCAGCAAAGTCGAAGTCAATGTCTTGACACACTATTGTCAGAAGAAGTTAAAAGTGCGGTTAATCAAATGCTAAAGTTATTATGAGCAATTTTATCAGCTTACAAAATGGCATCTAAATTTGTAAATATTAATCCAGTGAAATATATCTGGTGTATATAACAAAACATATAAATATGAAAAAAATTAAGCAATTCGCCAGAAGATTTTGGAAGCGCCTTTTAGGCCGATCAGAATTACAAAGTTATGATCGCCAGCAAGAAAAGTTTCGTAAGCAATATCCTAAGTATGAAATAGGTGTAGGAACTTATGGAATGCCCATTGTTCATGACTTGGATGAAGGTACTACTTTACGTATAGGTTCATATTGCTCGATAGCGGGAAATACACAAATATTTTTAGGGGGGCAGCATTGTATAAGTTGGGTTACCAGTTATCCGTTTCCAAAGTTTTTTCATGAAGCGAGCCATATTAAAAACCCACTCGCAAGCCGAGGGGATGTAGTGATTGGCAGTGATGTATGGCTTTGCTCAAACTGTACTATATTGTCTGGGGTAACTATTGGGCATGGTTCTGTCATCGCAAGCTCTGCTGTAATAAGTCGCGATGTCGAGCCTTATGCTGTAATGGCTGGTAACCCTGCTCGGAGGGTGCGCTGGCGATTTGAAGAACAAACAAGAATCGCATTGCTTGAGTCAGCGTGGTGGGAGTGGCCGGAAGAAGAAATAAGGCAAATTGTTACCAAGTTATGTTCGGATAACATAGCCGAGTTTATTAAATATGCCTGTTCACGTAATCAAAATTATAAGATTGAAAATTAACATTGTCATACCTGATTTTTAATACATTTACAGAAGATCCAATCTGATCCAATTAGCAATCAATATGAAACAAATAGATTACGCAATTACCTTCGCTTGTTACAATCAAGTTGAATATACACGTCAATGTGTAGAAAGCATGATTAAAAATGGTGTAGATCTTAACCGGATAGTAGTAGTTGATAATGGTTCTACCGATCAAACACCTAATTATCTTAAAACGCTACCGCTAGGTGGCCGTATATTTAATAAGGCTAATTTGGGTTGTGGCGTGGCTTGGAATCAAGGTACTTTAGCTCTTCAGGCGGAGTGGACCATTATCATGAACAATGATGTATTGGTGTCGCAGGGTTGGATAGAGAGCATGATTAAAACAGCAGAACAAAATGGTTTGAAAATAATATCACCGGCGCTAATTGAAGGACCTCTTGATTATGATTTTGATGCGTTTGCAGTTGAGTCCTCAGCTAAAATGAGAGATTCGCTTCGATTAGGAACTCGTCATGCGGTTTGCCTTGCTGTACATAAATCAGTGTGGATGGAGATCGGCTATTTTCAACCAATTCCCAAGTTATTGGGTTATGAAGACACGATGTTCTTTCACGAGGCTGAGAAAGCCGGTATTCCTGCCGGAATGACTGGCGCTTCCTGGTTGCATCATTATGGATCGATTACACAATCGGCAATGAAGCAGGAACGTGGTTTGTCAGAGAAAGAGGGTTTAGGCTATCAGTATAATTATCGTTTATTGCAACAGAGTTGGTTGGAACGAAAGGTTAATAAATTTAGAAGAATCAGGCAACAAAAACTTTGGTGTGAACAGGAAATTGCCAAATATGGGATATCTATGCATGGAATAAGAAAAAATGGCGATTATTCATGGGAATGATAGTTTCCTGAGATGACAAATTTGACTACCTTATATTAAGTGCATTCAATTTATAATTGTAAAATAATCAATGATTAGTGTAATAGTTATTACAAAAAATGAAGCGACACATATTGGCCGCTGTCTGGAGTCTGTTTCATGGGCTGATGAGATTATCGTTCTGGACTCAGGTAGCCAAGATGATACGGTAGCAATCTGTCGACAATATACAGATAAGGTTTATAAAACGGATTGGCCCGGTTTTGGTGTGCAGAAGCAACGTGCTCTGGATAAAGCAGTTGGTGATTGGGTTTTATCGATTGATGCTGATGAGATTGTAACTGCGGAATTACGGGCGGAAATCGAACAGGTTCTGCCACAAAATAAATTTGATGGTTATGAGATCCCACGTCTTTCCAGTTATTGCGGCAGGCAAATGCGTCATGGCGGATGGTGGCCTGATTATGTGTTAAGGCTTTTCCGACGCAATATGGGGCGTTTTTCAGAAGCTATAGTTCATGAAAAAATTATCATTGATGGAAAAATAGGGCAATTAAAGTCCCCATTTTTACATGATACTGCTGTAAATTTGGAAGAAATTTTGCTTAAAGTAAATAGTTATTCCTCTTTAGGTGCTCAGATGCTCCATGAAAAAGGTGTGCGCTCATCTTTAATGAAGGCCATTTTGAAGGCGCTATGGACTTTTAACCGAACTTATTGGATGAAATGTGGTTTTTTAGACGGGAATCAGGGATTTATGCTGTCAGTTTCCAATGCTGAATCGACTTATTATAAATATGTTAAGTTAATGATGATGCAAAAAATAAGCAATAATTAGTGAGAAATTAGGTTAATAAAGTTTCAACACGGGTTTTGAAAATAAACCTAAGCAATTTCTTTACAGAATTTAATATCATTAGTTCATATGAATCTTACTTTTTTACCCAATGCCCCTAGCATTAGCCTTCATCGTAAACAGTTGGCAAATGAAGAATATTTATTTTCAATTGTTATTCCGAGTTGGAATAATTTGGAGTTTTTAATAAATTGTGTTGATAGCCTACAGAAAAATTCACGGTTTCGACACCAAATTATAATTCATCTTAATGAAGCTAATGACGGATCGCGGGAATGGGTAGAGCAGAATAATTTGGATTATAGCTATTCTGAAAATAATATTGGCATTTGTTACGCTATCAATATAGCGAGAACCCTAGCAACTACGAATTATTTGGTTTATTTTAATGATGATATGTATGCCTGTCCTGATTGGGATTATTGGTTGCACGAGGAAATAAAAAAGCAGAATTCAATGTTCTTTTTTTTATCCTCTACAATGATAGAGCCACGAGCAACGGGAAATGCTTGTGTCATTGCACCCTTTGATTTTGGTAGTGATCCAAATAATTTTGATGAAAAAAAATTATTAGAAAATTTTGAGCAATTAGAAAAGGCAGACTGGCAAGGATCAACGTGGCCGCCTTGCGTGGTACCGATTTTGTTGTGGGATATGGTTGGTGGTTATAGTATTGAGTTTTCACCTGGAATGTATTCCGATCCTGACTTTGCAATGAAATTGTGGCAAGTCGGTGTGCGCAATTTCAAAGGTGTAGCTAAAAGTCGTGTTTATCATTTTATGTCTAAATCAACGGGAAAATTAACGTTTAAAGCAAATGGCTCACGCATGTTTTTGAATAAGTGGAATGTTAGCGCCAAGGTTTTCACGTGTTATTATTTACAACGTGGGAGTCTATGGACTGACGAATTATTAATGCCAATACAAACAATAGCATTAAGATTCCAGTTACTTCTGAATCAAGTTAAGCGTCGATTAGGCTCATCATGAAAAATAGCTCCATGGAAATATACAAGCGATTACTTGTATATGTAAAGCCATATAGAGGCATTTTTGCCATTAGTATCATCGGCTTTCTGATGTATTCAGGAACACAAACCCTCTTTGCGGCATTAATCAAACATATCATTGACACCTTACAAACCGAGACACGTGAAGGCATGAATTATTTGCCCTTGTTGTTTAGCGGTCTAATCATTGTTCATGGCATTGGTGCTTATATTGGCAACTATTTTTTGGCCAAAGTCTCAACCAATGTTATCCATACCCTGCGCTGCGAAATTTTTGATCAATATACGCGTCTACCAACGATTTATTTTGATGCGAATAACAGCGGTTACATGATTTCCAGAATAACCAACAATGTCGGCCAGGTTACCCAGGCGGTTACCGATGCGGTACGGACTTTTGTTCGGGAAGGTTTTACGGCAATAGGTTTGTTGATCTATTTGTTCTATTCAAACTGGATGTTGTCGCTGGTGTTTATTGCCATTACTCCAATAATTGTGGTGTTGGTGAGTTATGTCAGCAAGCGCCTGCGGAGTATCAGCAAAAAAATACAAGAATCCATAGGCGATATGACTCACATCACTTCGGAGTTGGTGGGTGGTCATCGCGTGGTACGCAGTTATGGTGGTGAGGAATATGAACGTCGACGGTTTTTGGATAGCAGTTCATATAACCGGAGACAATCACTAAAACTGGCCACGACCATGGCGGTCCATAATCCGATTATGCAATTTATCATTGCCATAGCGTTATCATTCTTAATGTATATGGCCTTGTTTTTTATGAAGCAATCCAGTGTTGGTGAATTTGTTGGCTATTTGACGGCGGCGTTTTTGTTGCCAAAACCTATTAGAAGTTTGAGTGATGCTAACGGTGATATTCAAAAAGGTATAGTGGCGGCTGAATCATTATTTGAAGTGTTGGATGAGCCGGCTGAAGTCGATGACGGGATTTATCAGGCCGAAAGATGCAAGGGCGCGCTGGAGTTTAAAAATCTGTCATTCCAATATCCCGGTACTAATGAGCTGGCTCTTAAAAACATTAGTTTTAAAGCTGAACCCGGACAAACCATTGCCCTAGTTGGTGCGTCTGGTGGGGGAAAAAGCACGCTTGCCAATCTGGTATCGCGTTTTTATCCGCATGATCAGGGTGAAATATTATTGGATGGTGTTGAAATAAACACCTATCAGCTGGCCAATTTGAGAAAACAATTGGCGCTGGTCAATCAACAAGTCACTTTGTTCAATGATTCGATAGCCAATAATATAGCTTATGGTTCGTTGGTAACGGCAAGCCGAAGTGAAATAACCCAGGCGGCAACAGATGCCTATGCCATGGAGTTTGTCGCAAAACTTGAGCAAGGTTTGGATACAGAAATTGGTGAAAATGGCGTCAAATTGTCGGGAGGCCAAAGACAAAGATTGGCGTTGGCCAGGGCTTTACTTAAAGACGCACCCATTTTGATTTTGGATGAAGCTACTTCAGCGCTGGATACCGAATCTGAACGTTTCATACAGTCAGCATTGCAAAAAGTGATGAACAACCGCACAACACTGGTTATTGCGCATCGTCTCTCAACAATTGAAAGTGCGGATATAATATTGGTTATAGATCATGGGCGAATTGTAGAAAGAGGTTCGCATCAAGAACTGCTTGCAAAAAAAGGCGCTTATGCCCGCTTGCATTCCATGCAATTTAAGGATCATGCTAAAGAACAGTCGCTAAGCGAAGTTGCAGAAGAATTATATTTAGATATTACTTAGGACATTATTTTGAAGACATTTATTGCCGAACTTGAAGAGCATAAAGCCATGATGGATAAACTGGCAGATTGTTCCGGCGCTATTGAAGCGGCAGCAGAAATGCTAATCGCAACCTTAAAACAAGGTGGAAAAATATTGCTATGCGGAAATGGCGGCAGCGCAGCGGATTGTCAACATATCGCCGCAGAATTAGTTGTGCAATATCAAAAAAACCGAAAAGCCCTGGCTGCGATTGCACTGACAACAGACACTTCAATTTTGACTGCTCATAGTAATGATTTTGGTTTTGAAACCGTATATTCACGTCAAATTGAAGCCATAGCCACTGAAAAAGATTGCTTGATAGCCATATCTACCTCGGGAAAAAGTAAAAATATAATAAAAGCAGCAGAGGCAGCGAGATTGAAAAATATGACAGTTATTGGTTTAACCGGTTGCAAAGGCGGAGAGCTGAGCAAATTAGTGACGCATTCAATTGTTGTTCCATCAGAGGTGACAGCAAGAATACAGGAAGCGCACATTCTGATAGGCCACTGGTGGTGTGGCGCACTTGAGGTCGCAGCATGTTAGCCATTACTCCCGAATTTAACAAAGCCAGGATCATCGTTATAGGCGATGTCATGTTGGATCGTTACTGGTCCGGGCAGGCGGCGCGAATTTCACCTGAAGCGCCGGTGCCGGTGGTAAGAGTTAAAACCATTGAAGATCGCGTAGGTGGCGCAGCCAATGTCGCGCTGAATATCGCCAAGTTGGGTGGGAAGGTTACGTTGTTAGGTGTAGTCGGAGATGATGGTGAAGGCGAGATCCTAAAGAGAATTCTTGAAACTGAAGGTGTGAACTGCGACTTTGTTGTTGAGCAAGATATTAAAAGTATCTGCAAATTACGGGTTATGGCGCAGCATCAGCAACTTATTCGAATAGATTTTGAAGAAGCGGTGCTTAAGTTTGAAAAGGCAGACCTGTTGGCCAAGCTGGTTAAGCATTTACCCGAGAATGAGACGGTTGTGTTTTCGGATTATGGTAAGGGTACCTTGGCCAATGTTTCTGAATATATTCTTGAGGCCAAGCAAGTAGGACTTAAGATTTTGGTCGATCCGAAAGGGGTTGATTATCAGAGATATGCGCAAGCGGATTTAATAACGCCGAATATTTCAGAGTTACAGGCAGTTGTTGGGGCTTATGAAAGTGAGGCTGATTTAATCGAAAAAGGCCAGGCTTTACTTGAGCGGTATCAAATTCCAACGCTATTGCTTACGCGAGGCGAGGCCGGAATGACCTTGGTTCAAGACAACCAGGTACATTCATTGCCAGCTCAGGCTAAAGATGTTTTTGATGTGACCGGTGCCGGTGATACGGTTATCGCGGTGATGGCGTTGTGTGTAGCTCTGGAAATGGAATTACAAGATGCAATGTATCTGGCAAATCTGGCGGGCGGCATTGTTGTTGGCAAGCTTGGTACCTCAACCGTTTCAATGCAGGAGCTGACGAGAGCAATGCATGGCGATCGGGATTCACGGTATGGTATTGTTTCGGAAGACGAGTTGGCGCAACTGATGGTTGGAGCCAAGGCCCATGATGAACGGGTGATTATGACCAATGGCTGTTTTGATTTATTGCATGCCGGTCATGTCACTTATTTACAGCAGGCAAAATCGCTGGGTGCGAGGTTGGTTGTTGCGGTTAATTCGGATGCGTCAGTCAGGCAGTTAAAAGGTGAGACTCGCCCAATTAATGGTTTGCAGGAACGTATGACGGTTTTGGCGGCCTTAGCCTGCGTTGATTGGGTGGTTTCCTTTGAAGAGGAAACGCCGCAAAGATTGTATTGCAGGCTATTACCGGATGTCATCGTTAAAGGCGGTGATTACACTGAAGAGCAGGTTGCCGGCGGTGATTGCGTTATAAAAGCAGGCGGTGAGGTCAAAATCTTACAATTTGTTGATGGTCAATCTACAACGGCGATGATTAAAAAAGCGAGAGGACAGGAATGATTGTTGTAACCGGCGGGGCGGGATTTATTGGTAGTAATCTGATTCGGGCATTAAATGAACGGGGCGAACGTAATATTTTGCTGGTTGATCATCTGGTTAATGGGCAGAAAATGCACAATATAGCTGATCTTGATATTGCAGATTATATGGATAAGTCAGAGTTCATGGAGAAAATCGGCTTGGCACATTTTTTTGATGGCGTGCGGGCAGTCTTTCATGAGGGAGCTTGCTCGTCGACAACTGAATGGGACGGCCAATATGTGATGATGAATAATTATGATTATTCAAAGCGCTTATTACATTGGTGTGTCGCCAGAAATGTGGCTTTTATGTATGCCTCCTCCGCATCAGTTTACGGAGATGGCAAACAAGGGTTTCGGGTTGAGCGTAGTTGCGAGCATCCCATTAATATGTACGCCTATTCAAAATTTCAATTTGATCAATATGTGCGTCCGTTGTTTGCCAAAACAAAAAGTCCGATTGTTGGTTTTCGTTATTTTAATGTCTATGGTCCGCGAGAGCAGCATAAGGGTTCTATGAGCAGTACGGCATTTCATTTTAACCGGCAAGTGATTGAACAGAAAAAAGCAAAGTTGTTTGAAGGCTGTGATGGCATGGCAAATGGCGAGCAAAGGCGTGATTTTGTTCATGTCGATGATGTTGTTGATGTGAACTTATGGTTTTTAGATCACCCGGAACAGCGTGGAATTTATAACGTCGGAACTGGAAAAGCCGAAACCTTTAATGCTGTAGCTCAGGCGGTCACGGATTGGCATAAAGAGGGAGTAATTGAATACATACCATTTCCAGAGCATTTAAAAGGCTCTTATCAAAGCTATACGCAGGCTGATATTTCCGGGCTAAGAGGCGCGGGCTATGGCAAAGAGTTTTTGACAGTTAAGCAGGGTGTGGCAAGATATTTAGACTGGTTGAATACAACTGCTTGACGTTAGCCGCTAAGCTTGTATAATAACCACCTCTTCAAGGCGAAGCGGTTGCTGAGAAGGGGGGTACGGAAACGATCGGTAAACAAAGTGTTGACAAGGAGGGTTGGCAGGTTATAATAGTCGGCTTGCTGGGGCATCGGTAACGGGCTACAGCGGGGCCGGGACGCAGAATAAAGTTAACAAGATGTTGACAAATTGAA
>CAILCX010000131.1 GCA_903832775.1 uncultured Methylobacter sp.
GGACTTACAGATTGTTAAGCTCTTGCGCAAACCCACACATCAACCTGTGTGACGCCTGATTTTTTTAGCAAGGCGGCCAGTTCATGGGCTGTTGAGCCTGTGGTCATTACGTCATCAAGTATCGCGACATGTTCTGCATGGATAGGTTTGATAAGCGAAAAAGCATTTTTTATATTCTTGCGCCGCTGTTTAGCCGATAATTGCGTTTGATGGGGCGTATCGATATGTCGTTTGCAACTGCTCAGATCAAGCGGAATTTTTAATTCTTTGCTTACTGTTCTTGCAATCTCTATGGCCTGGTTGAAACTGCGATCCCGGTACCGGGCTTTATGCAGAGGGATGGGCAAAATTAAATCCGGACGCTGCGCATTTTGTTCGAGGTACTCTGCCAATAACAGACCCAGCAAGCGGGCATTCTTGTAATTGGCACTAAATTTCAAGTTGCTGATTAAATGTCGAATAGCGCCCTGATGGATAAACGGTGCGAAAGTTTGGTCAAACGCAGGCGATTGACTTAGACAGCGGCCGCATAATCTTGGGGTGACGGCTCCTGTTTCAAGTATTTCTGCACACTGATAACAGCACAAATTGTTTCTGGGCAGGTGGGTATAACACGAATAACATATGTCGCGGGAGTTGAATCCGGGGTTTCCGCACAAGATGCAGGTAGGCGGTAACAGGTAATTCTGTAGAACTTTTACACACACTTTAAACCCGCACATATAGCACGCTCACTTTAATAAAATCAATAAGTTAGGATAAGGCTACCCTCTGTCTGCACTATAACCCACGCGATTCGCACATCGTTGTTTTTATGGGGTTTTTATAGCCCCCCCCACTTTGAAAAGAAAATATAATATGGACTCGCTGTTGTCTTATAATCGATTTTAATGGATGGTATACGTAATTAATTCGATAACTTACGGAGAAATACTATGTCATTAGCCAAACGAGCCAACTCAAAGAACTTCTACTCTGAATTTACTGTCAATGGCAAAAAAATCATTAAATCAACGGGTACGACCAACAAAGCACTCGCTTCCAAAATAGATGTCAAATACTTCAAGATGCTATGAACACTTACAAAGACGCACTTCGCAGCAACCCCGATAGACAAAAAGCGATGACTTACACCATTGGGTGGATTGAAGCGAATATGAACACAAAACTAACTATGGATAAAATCAACTCTTCGTTCATTGATAAATTTGTTGATATGAGGTTCGCAATGGGTCATAAGCCAGGATCTGTTAGACACGATATGTTGATATTTTTAGGTACTGTCAAATTAATTAAAAAATTTGGAATTGATATTTTTACCATTGAAATGCCAACAGTCAAAGTAAAAAATGGAAGAGACAGATTACTAGCAACTGACGAAGAGATTAGATTTTTAAAAGAATTACTACCAATAAAAGGTACTGGTGCCACAGATCCTGGTCGATCAGTTACTTATGCAATTTCGTAAACACATCAGTAAATAACAACTCTACCCACTGATATCCGATTCTTTTGGAAGAGTCGGTGTTTTTCAAAAGCAGGCAGGGATTATTTTGATGATTTTATTGTCTATAGAATGTAGGCACCGGCTAAAAATCGCCCACCTGTACCGGCTGAAGTTTTATTATCAAAATAGACTTAAAATTATTGACTTCAAGGTGGTTAATTTTAACTTACTGGTCAATCGAATTCCTGCTAAGAAACCCCCAAGTAGTCAAATATCCACAGGCGCCGATACTCGTGAGATTTTTAATCTTCCAGGGGATTGCCGGACGAACGGGTGGCGGCTATTAGTGGTGCAGTCATTAAAAATCAGAAGCGACTGCCTCGAAGGGGTCGGGTAGCGACTGTGATCTCATTAAAAACATTACAAATCTAAATGACCGTTATTGAGATTGACTTTTTGAAGCTGAAGAATATCAGGTAACGGTCCATGACCTGTCATGTGAAGGTCGCTAATCCTTATGTATTTTTTTGAGCCAAAATGAGGTGAGGCTTTGAGGTAAAAAGACAACCTATTACTCATGCTAGTGCATATAGGTGCTTTTACGTATTGTGTATTTGGTTTGTAATATTGTAGTGTTAACAAAATTTTAATGGATTTTGACCTAAACGTTTTATATAGCATTAGTTTGTCCGCATGACTCACAATTACGATTGCTTATAAAGCCGTTAGGCTGATTGTTTGATTATAGCGGCTGTGTCCAGCCAGAAAACTTATATACAGGAAAATCTATGACTATCCGCACAAGAAGCGTATTGGCAATATACGCATTAACTTGCCCATTGATTTTAACGCTTACAGGATGCGCTTTTTCGACGAAAATGGTTGATGATAAAGGCGTTGTTGTAGATTGTAAGATGGTTGGAGTTGGCCCTATATCTGGTATAGCTGCTGAAACTTATCGAGATAATTGTGTCAGAAAATATAAAGCCCTTGGATATAAGGAAGTGCCTTAGTAAAACCGTCTATAAAACAACAGCATATTCGGAGCAGGTAAGCGTTAATAAATGGATAAATTAAATAGACGTATCGCTGATAAATCATTGGTGGCTCATGACATTATTTTGAGCGCCGAAGAAACCAATAATATTCTGCACTGGTTTGATACTTTACTGAATACTAATTTCAATCATTTGCGTAAAGATGATTACAATCTGGTTAAAAAACTTTACCAAGAATTAGGTAAAGCCATACCATTAAGCCTGACCAAAAATTATGACCGGGATAACTAATCTATATGCTGTTTGCACTATTAAGTCTATTTAGTGAATTTCGGCAAAAACATTAGACAAAACGGCACGATCAGCCCAATGTTATGACTGGCCAGTCACCCTATTCACAAAGACAACTAACTAGCCATGGTAAAACTACTAATAATTGTTAATTACAACACGCCGCGCTCTATCTCGTGGAGATAAATAAAGTCGGGAGCTTTTACCCCAGCTTTTTTTCTAATTTCTACCAATTCTTCGGATTCAAAAAAGCGGCGGGCATTATCCAATGATGACCATTCTGAAAAATGGACGATGTTGTTGGCATCACTGTCGTAGCGCAGTAATTGATAATTAATTTCGCCCGCCTGTTTTCTAATGTCGGCGGCTTGATCAAAAATTACTTTCCACGCGGGATAAGCTTCAACTTCGTGAATGATTAAAACGTGCTGCATGATATGTACTTGGTGATTAGTGGTTTCATAATTTATTTATTCGTCAAAGCATGAATTTGTTTGGCTAATGCTCTGATTGAATGGTGAGTAACTTTTTCTGCCGTCCCTTTCAATTGAACCATTATATTTCCAATTCGTTGTCGTTTTTTCACATCAATCACATTCACAATCAGATGTGAATATAAGAAACTCGGTTTTCTGTGTTTGGTTACAATAATCCATTCGGCGTTAAACTTTTGCCCTAAATCTGCTCTGCTATCATCATGTTGCAAAAGATACTCGACTCCAGCATTCGCATTTTTTTGTGCCTGTGCATTGATAAAAATAATTTAGTAACCACCGATTTTTTGCAAATCCTGTTCCAGTAACGGTTTAAATGAGGCGGTACGGACTAATTCTGCTGGTATGCTTGGCAATTCCGTTAAATCATTGAGTTCAAAGTCCAGTATCGCAATTCGTTGACTGGCAAAAACGCTGCTGGAAAAAAACAGTGGTAGCATCAAAAAAGTGTTGAAATGTTTTAGCATGGCGATTCGCCATGCAGTTGAAGGTCTTTTTCCATACCTTCAAGTCCCGCGCTGATAGCACCATGAACTAATTCTGCAACCGATGCTGCGTCTTCAGGTTTGGATTCATACTCAATCGTCCAAACCACAATGCCTAAGCCATCATAAGAGCTAAACACTTCGACTGTGCCTTTGTAATTGGTCACAGGAAAGGGTGATACTGGGTGTAGATAAACCAAGCGCATCTGAGAATCGTCGATTTCTTCTATGGTGTCTTTTATCTCGCCACCGCCATTGGCTATAGTCATATAACGCAACGCGCCTTGTCCTTCGCCTTCTACACGACAGCTCTCAATGATTGGAAACCAGACATCAAGTCGGCCTATTTCACGTATGGCTTTCCAAACTACGTCAGCAGGTACGTTCAATTTTTTGGTAATGGGTTGTTTATTCGTCATGGCTTTTTTTCCTCGCGAGGTTTTATGATTTGTGCAGCCTAATTTAGCATCGCCAGCACAGGCTTGTATTGGAAAAAATCGACACGAATCGGCGAAGCAATCCCAAATTTAATGCGCGACTTTGGCTAAATTTAACAAGCCAGAAAATTGAATTGTTTTTGAGGTTTCAATTTGCGGATAAAGTAATTCAGGTGACAAACCATAGAGTTCTTGGAAGTCATTAATCATGTGACTTTGGTCGTAGTAACCTGTGAAATAGAAAGGGCTAATGCAATTGATCTGTTGATTGAATCCCATTTCTTTATTTACAATAGCGGATTTTCCGATAGATCCTCCAATAAAAACCATTAAAATGTCGCCCGTTTTTGCGATAGTTGTTTCATTTTGTCCTGCCTCAGACAGCCATTTTTCTGCTGGCAAAAGTTCACAAGCCAATGTGATTTGCCCAGGACCAATAAATGGTATTGACCCATCATATAAAGTTGAATTTTGAGTACTTGGTGTTTTTCCAGTGCTAGAAACACCAATTGAACCAAGTCTCGCACATTCCCAACCACTCGGTATATCGAACAACTTTTCATAGTCTGCTATTTCAGCTATGGCTTGGGTTTCTTGGTCGTCCCTTGGGCGACTAACTTGGCTTTTTTTGCCTGTATTCGCTTAAGTAATTCACTGGCTGGTTCATCGTTAGCATCTTGCGGAACGAGTTTGCCCATTACCGCCAGTTGCAGCAGGGTTTGTTTGAGGGCGTCGATGCTGGCTTCGGTGGTGAACAGGGTGTCGAAATGCGCGGCGATGCGCTGCCAATTAGCGCTAAAATCTTCGGCGCTTTGCGATTGCGTGAGCGTACCGAACAGGTGGCTGACGAGCTTTTCGTGGGCTTCGGCGACATTGCTGTGATGGGTTTCCAGTTGGTCGCACAACGCCATCAGTTCATCGACTTTGGCGACTATGCGGTGTTGATCTTTAATTGGTGGCAAAGGAATTAAGCCGGAGAAAAACTGACCATCATTTATTGCAGGATATGCTATCCCCATTGGTAATCAGCTTGGCTTTTTCAACCAGAATCAGCTCACGCAATTTCTTTATGTCATAGCCACTGACAGCATTACCGGAACTATGACCATGGCCTGATTTTTTTCGGTTTCGGCTGCGGTCCAAATGTAGAGATGATCGGTCAACAAAGTCTGAATAGTATTCATACTGAATTTCCCTTTTTTGAAAATCCCCCTTTTTCAAAGGGGGGAGCTTACAGATTGCAATGGTGGGCTGCGCAATTCTCTCTATGCCGTGGAGATAATTGGAAATTCAATATTAAATCGATAGTGCGACCCTGTCAAAGTACTACGCGGTGCGTTGCGAATCTCAGGCAACTTACTCACGTATCTCTCCCCAATGCTTCTGCCAAACTATTTTTGAGTTGGCTACGTAAGGCGGCAATATCATTTTGCATAGTTGCATATTGTTTCAGCAACACCTCGAGATCATGAATTTCCTGCTCACCGATATGCGGGTTTTTACAATCAAGGTTGTAGTTACGCGCCTTGATGTCTTAAATGTTCATCTTCCACGCGTACTGGTTTTCTACTCGGGTGCTGAAGTTATCGGATTCCTTGCCCCGCCAGGCTGCTTCGGCCTCAAACTCTTCGATCTTCATCGGTTAGGTTTTGTTGTGTCTTTTTACACCGGGCGGGTACGGATGCTCGTAAAACCAGATGTGCTGAGTCGGCGTGTCTTTGCTGAAAAACAGCAGATTGGTTTTGATGCCGGTATAAGGTGCAAACACGCCATTGGGCAGGCGCACGATGGTGTGCAGGTTGCAGTCTTTCAGCAGTTTTTCTTTGATGCGGGTTTTAATGCCTTCGCCAAACAGAAGGCCATCGGGTAAAACCAGCGCGGCACAGCCACGACTTTTAAGCAACTGCATGATCAGCATCAAAAACAAGTCGGCCGTTTCTCGGGTGCGAAAGGCGACGGGGAAGTTGGTTTCTATGCTGTCTTCTTCAATACCCCCGAACGGTGGATTGGTGACGACCACATCGACGCGTTCTTTTGGTCCCCAACTAATCAGCGGACGGGCCAGGGTATTATCTTGACGAAATCTGCGCCTGCAAATACATTTCGTTGTCTACGGTTTTACACCCTAGGTGCGGATATGTTCGATTGAGCTGGACAGAAAGCCGCCGGTGCCGCAAGCCAGGTCCAGCACTTTTTCACTGAGACGCGGGTTGATCATCCTAACCATAAATTCTGTGATGGTGCGGGGCGAGTAAAATTCTCCGGCGTTGCCTGCGGCCTCCAAGTCGCGCGGCAATTGTTCGTACATATCGCTGAGCAGATGGCGTTATTGGGCTTTATTGAAATCGACGCCGTCCTGTATCTTGTTGATGACTTGTCTGATTAACTGCCCGGACTTCATGTAATTGTAGGCATCTTCAAATACCGAACGAATCACATAAGCACGCTGGTCGCCGCCTTTGGCCTCAAGGTTTTGCAAGGCCAGGAACATGTCGTTATCGAGAAATTGTTTGAGTGCATCGACGGTCATGCCCTCGACATTGGCGGCCCAGTTACGCCAGCGATAGGCTTCCGGCAACGGCGATTGGTAATCGTCTTGCAACAGCTCCCACAAATATTTTTAAAAACAACATCCAGACCAGTTGGCTCAGGCGTTGCGCATCGCTATCGACATCCACGTCTTTGCGCATGATGTCTTGGATGGATTTAATGGTGGAGGAAATGCTCATTGATGGATTGTTTTTTATGGGTAAAAGTTGTGTTAGGCGTAGAGGTGTTGCTTTAACTCATACAGGTCTGCCAGATAGGCCAGTTTGCCGCCAAAGGCTGGCACCAGTTCGCTGGAGGTGCCCATGTTTTTGAACGGATCAAGAGTCAGAATTTTAATGTCTTCGATTTAACGGCAGTTCAGTTCGAATGGTGACATCAAACTTTTCATAGTTATCTAAGAGCTGCTCTATTAAATCGTCACGATTCCACAATCTAGCACGGAAAAATTGCGTGGCCTTTTCTTTAATCTACGCTAGATTTAAAACCTCCCCAGGAAACAAAAAGTCCATGTTGTGCCTGGCGTTCATTACAGTCCTGTTTATACGAGTTTTTTTGATTTTAATAGTGTGAAAAATAAAATAATATAAAATCCCCCTATCGACTATAGATAATCAATAACTTATTGATTTAATGAGTAGATTGACTCGCGACTCTTTGATGCTGTATAATATTAATCCAGTTGTATACCATTTTCATTTGAACAGGTTGACAAGGTGGAAGGTTGTCCTTGTTTGAATATTACAGTAACCGGAGCTTAACAGAATGTCTGTAAACCCTGCAATTCGCCATGACTGGCATTTAGAGGAAGTGCAAGCGCTATATGCCTTGCCTTTTAATGATCTGATTTTTAAAGCGCAAACGCTGCATCGTGAGAACTTTGATCCCAATGAAGTGCAGATCAGTAGTCTGTTAAGTATTAAAACCGGCGCCTGTTCAGAAGATTGTGGCTATTGCCCGCAGAGTGCACGTTACGATTCCGATTTAACTCCTGAGGCTTTAATGCCAATTGAGACTGTTTTGAAAGCTGCGCAACAGGCAAAAGATCAGGGCGCATCGCGTTTTTGTATGGGGGCGGCCTGGCGTCAACCCAAAGATAAGGATGTTGAACGTGTTGTGGAAATGGTTCAGGGTGTTAAGGCGTTAGGCATGGAAACCTGCGTAACTTTGGGCATGCTGACCGATGCGCAAACAGAGCGTTTAAAACAGGGTGGTCTGGATTATTACAATCATAATCTGGACACCTCGGAAGATTATTATTCTGAAGTTATCACTACCCGCACTTATCAGGATCGTCTGGATACGCTGGCGCGGGTCAGAGACGCCGGCATTAACGTGTGTTGTGGCGGCATAGTCGGCATGGGTGAGAGTGACGTTGACCGCTCCAAATTGTTAATCGAACTGGCAAATATGCCCAAGCATCCTGAAAGTGTACCGGTTAATATGCTGGTGCAGGTCGAAGGCACGCCACTCATGGGTACTGAAGCGCTGGATCCGATCATTTTTATCAGAACCATCGCCGTTGCCAGAATCTTGATGCCGAAGTCTCGGGTACGCCTGTCAGCCGGTCGGAATAAGATGAGCGATGAAATGCAGGCGCTGTGTTTTCTGGCGGGTGCTAATTCGATTTTTTATGGCGACAAATTGTTGACCACCGATAATCCGATGACCAATCATGATTTGGCGTTGTTTGACCGTTTGGGTATTTATTCGGGCGGATCAACTTATGCCAATCAGCTTAACGGTTGAAAATATTGAAAAACCTGTTTGTGCATAGCAATTACTAACCATGGCATTATCGCATCTAGCCGATAATCTTGAGGCTTTGGCCGAACAGGGTTTGTATCGTTCACGGCGGGTTATAGCGTCTCCTCAAGGCATTAAACTGAACATTGACGGGAAAAGTATAGTCAATTTTTGTAGCAATGATTATTTGGGTTTGGCCAATCATCCCAAGGTTGTGCAAGCGTTTAAAGCAGCGGTTGATGTTTATGGCGTCGGTAGTGGATCGGCGCATTTGATTTGCGGGCATAGCATCGCTCATCATGCCTTGGAAGAAGAGTTGGCGGATTTTACCGGTCGTGATCGTGCCTTATTATTTTCTACGGGTTATATGGCCAATATCGGTGTGATTGCGGCTTTATTGGGACGTAGCGATTCGGTGTTTGAAGACCGGTTAAATCATGCGTCCTTGTTGGATGGCGGACTGATGTCCGGCGCAAGATTTAAGCGTTATGGGCATGGCAATATGTCTGAGTTAAGCGCAAAGCTGGATAATGCAACTGGCAACAAACTGATCGTGACCGATGGCGTTTTTAGTATGGATGGTGATTTTGCCCCGTTGGATAAACTGGCAGTGACCGCCAAACAACATGATGCCTGGCTGATGGTTGATGATGCTCATGGCTTCGGTGTTATTGGCGAGCATGGTGGCGGAATTGTTGAACATTATGGTTTGAGTCAGGACGAGGTGCCAATCTTGATGGGAACTTTGGGTAAAGGTTTCGGTACTTTTGGTGCTTTTGTGGCGGGTTCTGAGCTGTTGATTGAAACGCTGATCCAAAAAGCCCGCACTTATATTTATACCACTGCCTTACCTGCGGCGGTTGCGGAAGCGACCCGAGCCAGTTTGAAAATCGTTATCGCAGAAACCTGGCGCAGGGACAAGCTGCAAAAATTGGCTGAACGCTTCAGTCTTGGGGCGGCACAACTAGGTTTGACTTTAATGCACTCCGTTTCGGCTATACAACCTGTATTAATTGGTGATAGCCAGAGAGCAGTTAATCTCAGTCATGAGTTATTGAAAGCCGGTTTTTTAGTCAGCGCGATACGACCGCCAACAGTTCCTCAAGGTAGTGCAAGATTGCGGGTTACTTTTTCAGCGTTGCATGAAGAGCAACAGGTTGACCAGTTGCTGGATGCCCTTGAAAAAATTCTCTTATCAGCTTAAAGCTGTATGACAAAAATTCATCAGGAAATCTTTGGTAAAGGCAAAACCATTGTGCTGGTACATGGCTGGGCCATGCATGCCGGTATTTGGCGGGAGTTTGCCATGCAATTGGCGCAGTTTTATCGGGTTATCCTTGTCGATTTGCCTGGGCATGGGCATAGTGAAAAAATTAATTCCTTTACCTTGGAGCAAGTAACAGCTGAGCTGGTTAAGGCAATACCTGAAGAAAGCTGTTGCTGGTTGGGATGGTCTTTGGGTGCAACGGTGGTGCTTGACATTGCTGCTCGTTATCCCGAACGGGTAACTTCATTAATGTTACTGGCAGGAAATCCTTTGTTTATTCAAACAGCGCAATGGCCGGGTATGAATATGCGATTGTTGGATGAATTTTCCGGGCACTTAACTAATGACTGCCAAGCAACATTACTTCGCTTTCTGTCTTTACAAGTAAGAGCTTTACCGACCTGTAAAACCTTGATTAAAGCCCTTAAAACAAGCGTATTTGAATGTGAGGCACCCGATAACAACACATTGCAGGGCGGCTTGGCTATCTTGAAACAAACAGACTTAAGGTTTTATTTATCAAAATTAACTATGCCTGTTTCTGTTGTGTTAGGTGGTATGGATGCTTTGGTGCCTGTGGACGCAGGTCAAAAAATGCAGCAATTATTGCCGCAGTTGGATCTTAATATAATAGAAAGTGCAGGACATGTGCCATTTTTATCGCATAGCTCGGAAACGCTGGCAATCATCTCCCGATTTATGGATCAGCAATGCATTTAGATAAAGCCAAGATCAAACAGTCTTTTGAGCGGGCCTCGCTAAGTTATGATGGCGTTGCATTGTTACAGCGAACTGTGGGTGCGGCGCTTTTAGCGTCTATTGACAAGGCATTGTTGACAGGAACAATAGTGGACTTGGGTTGCGGGACCGGGTTTTTAACCATAGGGTTGTCAGGGCATGCTCATTCTATTATTGCATTGGATCTGGCAATGCAGATGTTGCAAGTTACGCGAAGTAAGCTCGCTGAAAAACGGCATGTGCAGTATTTATGTGCCGATGCCGAACAATTGCCACTCGCCGCAGAAAGCATAGAAAGTGTGTTTTCAAATCTGGCCTTGCAATGGTGTATGAACCTTGACGGTGTCTTTGCCGATATTAAACGGATCTTGATGCCGGGTGGACAATTGGTTTTTTCAACCTTTGGTCCGCAAACTTTACGGGAATTAAGAGCCGCTTGGGCAGATGTTGATGATTACCAGCACGTCAATGATTTCTTCAGCGAACAGCAGTTGAAGTGCTTTCTTCAGCAAGCCGGCTTTACTGAGATAAACATACAAACCAGGCTTTATCAATCCAGCTACAGCTCTGTTTTGGAATTGATGAAAGAATTAAAGAAAATCGGTGCGCATAACGTGATTAAAGGTCGTAACAAAAATATCACTACCAAAGCAGCATTACGGCGCATGATTGAGGTTTATGAACGGCAGTTGGCTGGCGATCAGATTATAGCCACTTATGAAGTCATTATGGTGATGGCGCGCTAATGGAAAATGCTTATTTCGTAACAGGTACAGATACTAACGTAGGTAAAACCTGGGCGACGATTGCCTTGATGCAATATTTTCAAAACTGTGGAAAAACTGTGGTGGGCATGAAGCCAGTTGCTGCAGGCTGTATGATGCTTGACGGGCAACTGAAAAATGAAGACGCGTTACTGATACAGGAAAATGGTTCGGTTTGGCTTGATTATGACTTGATTAATCCTTATGCCTATGAGCAGCCGACTTCACCACATATTGCGGGATTTGGAAATCCGGCAGACTTAAGCGTTTTGGCCGTTAAGTTTGACTTATTGAAATCGCAGGCTGACGTTGTTGTAGTTGAAGGGGCTGGCGGATGGTACAGTCCTCTAAATGAGCAACAGGCGAATAGCGACCTTGCACAATTGCTGGGTTTGCCTGTTATTTTAGTGGTGGCTATCCGATTGGGTTGCATCAATCATGCAAGACTCACTTATGAAGCGATTCTGCGATCTGAAATAAAGTGTGCCGGTTGGATAGCGGTATGTACCGAAGCTGATTTACATGGCGAGGAGGCGATTATATCCATGATAAAAGACTGTATAACTGAGCCCTTGCTGGGGGTTATCCCTAATAGGACCATTGCTGATTTTAACTTCTTTTCGGAGCAGTTGGCGTTGTAAATATCCCCCCGTTGTTTCTAAATTTCAAACCCATGTTTTTGCATGCGGTATAGTAAAGTATCACGGGAAATGCCGAGCAATTTTGCGGATTTGCTTCGATTGCCATTGGTCCTCTCCAGTGCCTGACTTATTAAATGAGCTTCAACAATATCAAGTTGAATGCCATTGTCGGGTAAGTTAAATCCATTCAGAGTTGATATCAAACTCGGCTCTTGCTTTAAAAACTCAGGAGGAAGATTTTCTATTTCTATGACCTTGCCTGCCAATAAAATACTGAGCCTCTCACATAAATTCCGTAATTCACGAATATTGCCGGGCCACGAGTAGTCTTTCAGGGTTTTCAGGGCAGGCTTGCTAAATTTTGGCGCGGTGAGTGCGTGCGTCTTCTCAAAGGATGTAAGAAAGTGATTGATTAGTGAATCAATATCCTCAGTGCGATGAGAAAGTTTGGGAAGATCTAAAGGAACAACATTTAGACGAAAGTATAAATCAGACCTGAATTCGCCGGCTTCAATTTGCTTATTAAGGCAGGTATTGGTTGCAGAAATAATCCGTACATTGACTTTATAAGGATTGATGCCGCCAACCGGAAGACACTCTCCAGACTCAAGAAAGCGTAATAGTTTGCCCTGGACTGACAGAGGCAATGAGTTAATCTCGTCAAGAAAAAGTGTACCACCATCAGCTGCCTGAAACAGACCTTGTTTATCGGCGTTAGCGCCAGTAAACGCGCCTTTTTTATGGCCAAACAATTCGGACTCGATCAGGCTTTCAGGTAATGCGGCACAGTTTAAGGTTATAAAAGCCTTGTTATTGCGGTTGCTGGCTTTTTGTATAGCTGTAGCAAGTACTTCTTTACCTGTGCCGGTTTCACCTTTAAGTAAAACGGTCACATCAGTAGCGGCAACGATCTTTGCGCTACGAATTAAAGAATCCAGGGCAGGAGAGAGACCAATGATAGCGTTAAAATGAGCCATGGAACCTCTTAATGTAATAACATGTGATGGGTTGTTATAGCCATGGGATTAATCCACGGAAGCGCCGCCATTAATGCCAGTGCCATCATAAACAGTCCGATAGCCTGTTTAAAGCGCTTCATTCTGGATAGCTTTGTTAAAAAACCGGTCATTATACCGACCCCCATCACTGCAGGTAAAGTGCCCAGTCCGAAAAACAGCATGCTTAGCGCGCTTTGGCTTATGCTTCCGGCAGTTGCGGCAAGAGCTAAGGCTGAATAAACCAAACCACACGGCAACCAACCCCAGACCATGCCAAACAGAAACGCCTGGCTATAGTTTTTAACAGGAATCAATTTACGACCCCATGGCTCAATTAATTTCCAGAAGCGAAGGCCTATTTTTTCGATATAGGCAAAGCGAGGGAACCATCCTGCTATATAAAGTCCAGCTCCGGTCATTACTAATGCGGATAGTATTTGTAGTAGTCTGTGTCCGCTGATCTCACCCATTGGCATGGTGATGAGGGTTTCAATTACGCCCGCTAAGGCCCCTGCTAAGGTATAACTTAGGATTCGACCCAGATTGTAATTAAATACAAAGGGAATTAGACGGGTTTTGTCATTCCGTATTTCAGGGCTGAGGCTTAAAGTTAGCGTGCCTATAATAGAGCCGCACATCCCGATGCAGTGCATACTGCTGAATAGACCCATGGTAAAGGCGACCATTGTAGATGTGGTAAAGGCAAGATCGAAGTCCATAGTCGCAAGTGAATATTTAGAATAAAGTTATAGAACAGAAAATTATCTGGTTTTTTAAAATCATGATTTTAACTTATTGAAATTGGGCAAGGATTTGCCCCTGAATTTTTTCAGCCATAGCCTTGCGATTCTCGGCATCGCGAATTGGTCTGCCGACGACGATATAATCGGCGCCATTTTGGAAAGCCATTTCTACGCTGACGACTCTTTTTTGATCATCTTCTTCGCGGTTATCAACGGGGCGGATGCCGGGAGTAATGACTAATAATTTATGATCAAGTTCTGTCCGTAGCATCGTAACTTCAAGTCCAGAGGAAACAATGCCGTCGCAGCCAATTTGCAGTGCACGTTTTGCCCGTGACAAGACCAGTTCCCGAACATCGCAGGTAAAGCCCAGATCATCAAGATCACCCCGGTCCAAGCTGGTTAAAGCGGTTACCGCCAGTACTTTAAGATCGCCCTTTTCTTTGGCGGCGGCTTCCATAATGGCATCGTTGCCGTGTATGGTCGCAAAATCAACGCCTTTGCTACTTAAGGCTTTAATGGCTCTTCCTACGGTGGCTGGCACATCGAAAAACTTGAGATCGACAAATATTTTTTTATCCTGTTGTTTTAGCCATTCAATAAATCCGAAATAATCTCCGGACATAAACAGCTCCATACCCACTTTGTAAAAAATGACCGAATCGCCGAGTTCTTCGACTAAAGCTTGTGCTTCAGGAATGCTTGGGACATCCAGTGCCATGATTAAGCGCTCACGAACTGGGATTGATTTGGTTGAGATGTAGGATTGGGGCATGATTCAGGTTAAATTGTGGTCGTTAAAATTAAGGTTTTTTTGGGCTTATTTTGTTGGTAGGCCGTCTTTATCCCAGGCCATAATTCCACCTTCCATGTTATAAACTTTGGAAAATCCAGCCGACTTTAATGCCAGCTGTGCTTGGGCGGAGCGTTTTCCGCCTCTACATTGGGTGATTATAGGGCTGTTTTTATAGGAGCCAAGTTCGGTTAAGCGGTTGTTTAATTGGGCAAGCGGGATATGAATGGCGCCGGGAATATGGTGTTCATTCCATTCATCATCTTCACGCACATCAACGATAATAGCCTTGTTTTCGCTTTGCATTCCAGCTGCCTGTTTAGGAGTGACTGCTTCCTGTGCAACTGCGTCTGTCATGGAAAAAAAGCTGGTTATCAACAATAAAACACCAAGTTGGCAATATTTATAAAATGAACGCATTTCTTTACTCCCAAAGAATTAAGTAGGGGTATATTACCGGAACTTGTTTTAACGGTGAATGTTAAAATGCATTATCACCACAATAGACCTCGCTTATGAACTTAATTTTGATACAAATGACCATGCTAATGGCCTGTGGCACAGCATGGAGATATGCAAAGCCGGCAGGGTTGTCAGCGGAGCAAACGCGGCTGGTTTTAACGACGCTGGTCTATTATTTACTGCTTCCAGCTATGGTTCTGGAGGTTTTATGGGTTGCGGATATTGGCTGGCATTCTTTTCAATATACCTTGCTGGGAATTGCCTGTGTCTTTTTGGCGATGCTTTGTATTTGGGGGGTTGGCGCTCTATTCAAGTTTGAAGATCGGCGCTTGGGGGCGATGATATTGGCAGCAGCTTTCCCAAATGTGACATATCTGGGTTTGCCGGTTTTAGAGCAAACTTTTGGAAGTTGGGCTAGGTCGGTCGTTATACAAATGGATTTATTTGCAGTGACGCCATTTTTATTTACTGTCGGTATTATGGTCGCAAGACATTACGGTGAAGCAAGTCTGGAAAAACCTAGGCCAGTCTGGCTTTTTTTTAATGCCCCACCGTTTTGGGCTGCCGCTGTTGCAGTTTTACTTAACATAAATGGTTGTGTTCCACCGGTCTGGCTATTAGGTGTGTTACAGAAATTATCTTTGGCTGTTGTGCCTTTAATGTTGTTTTCCCTAGGGCTGGCTTTAAGTTGGAAGGCGATTTCGCTGCGAAATATTCCGTATGTTACCCCGGTGATTATTATTAAATTGCTTTTGATGCCTGTGTTTGGGATAACTTTAGTGCAGTTTTTACCTATTGCCGGTGATTATAGTGTGGCGGCTGTGCTTGATCTGTCGATGCCGAGCATGGTGCTGGGCATCGTAATTTGTGACCGGTTCAGACTGGATAGTGCCTTATATGCAATGGCGGTAACAGTGACTACAGCAATCAGTTTGATCACCTTACCATTCTGGCATGGTGTTTTGATGAAAGGCGTTCATTGGTTTTAACAGCTGCTTCTTATGGTTACGCCAGTAACCCATCGAGTTTCTTTTGTTGTTCTAAAGCATGCAGTTCGTCGAAGCCCCCGACATGAAAAGTACCAATATAGATTTGCGGAACAGTACGGCGGTTTGTTTTACGCATCATTTCTTCTCTTAAACTGGGTTTGCCATCTACATTAATTTCAGTATAGAGGGCCCCTTTTTTGTCGAGCAGGCGTTTCGCCATAATGCAATAAGGGCAAATGTTGGTGGTGTAGATCAGTATTTCCGGCATGTTTTGTGAAATTATTAAATCAAGGAAAATCTATTTTATAGTCTAAGGTCCTGTTGTTCAATGGTGATGGCCAGTGACAAATAATTAAGTAGTTTCCACGTAGCATCCTGCATGGTCTTGCCAAATGCAATAACTCCGTCTTCATGTCCGAGCATGGTGAATAAGGAGTTGTCTGTCAGACTGCCGGATTTAAATAATTGTTCTACAGCGGCAGCCATTTCAACGGTGCCGTAAGGCACATCGGCACTGGTGTGAGGCAGTTTTAGCGTCGCTGTATGTTTCCAGATTTCAGGGCTGTGTGCATGAATGATAGCTTTAATGTCCGGATTTTGGGCGTAAACGCTGGCGTGGGTCAGGGATTCGGATGACGGTTTGCACAAACCGGAAGATTCAAGTCTGTTGAGTGATGGCTCTGCTTTGAGAATAAGGCAATAATGTTCCGGTTTCAGATTTCTAATATGTCCTGTTTGAGTACCGCTGATGATAAATTGGTCTGCGTGCTCATCAACTCTTTGACTTATATTGCCAAAACCAAGATTGTTGTAACGGTTTGGGGTTTGTCCGATAAGTTCAAGTTGAAGCGCAATTGTCCTCCAGGCGTTTATTTCCTTTAAGGATGAAGGGGGTTTAATAGGCTGATAAATATGGTTTAACTGGTATTTTATTACGCCTTCCGGTTCTGTCATTTGCTTGGATATTGAGCAGGGATTGTAAAGTGGATGTAGATTCTATAGCAGTATAGAGTAGAAAATAAAATACAGATAACAGACAGAGTGATATAAAATTGTCTGTTTTCGAGTTTGAAGGCCGATTTTGCCGCGTCTGCTTCCGGCAGTTCTCGGTATTTCCTCCAAGTCTGGAGGTCTCGGTACATAACAAACAGGTTTAACTATGCGATGTCCGTTTTGTGGGGCACAAGATACGCGGGTTCTTGATTCCAGATTGGCTAATGAAGGCGATCAGGTTCGCCGTCGACGTGAATGCAATGCTTGTAAGGAGCGCTTTACGACGCATGAGGTGGCTGAATTAACATTGCCTCGAATCATTAAACGTGATGGTATCCGTGAACCATTTGAAGAAAACAAGCTGCGCTCAGGTATGCTCAGGGCATTGGAAAAACGTCCTGTTGGCAGTGATGATATTGAAGCGTCCATTAATCGCATAAAACAGGAATTGCGGGCCTTGGGTGAACGTGAAATATCTGCGCAAGAGTTGGGTGAAAAAGTCATGAAAGAATTAAGTTTGTTGGATCATGTCGCTTTTGTTCGTTTTGCGTCGGTTTATCGCAGTTTTCAGGATGTCAGTGAATTTACCGATATGATTGCCCATCTACAAATAGCTACCACAGAGCCAGAAACTGGTGTAACTGGCGCAGCACCGGTACCACAAAAATGACGACAGCTTCGCGCGATGCTTTTTTTATGGCTCGCGCCCTGTATCTGGCTGGAAAAGGGCGTTATACCACCGATCCCAATCCTCGAGTTGGCTGTGTTTTAGTCAAAGATGATAAGCTGATTGGCGAAGGCTGGCATGTTAAAGCGGGTTTGGGTCATGCTGAAGTTGTCGCTTTAAAAAATGTAACAGATGTCGTTGGTTCAACGGCTTACGTTACTTTGGAACCTTGCAGTCATCACGGCAGAACTCCGCCTTGTTGTGAGGCCTTGATAAAAGCCGGCATAAGTCGAGTGGTTGTGGCCATGCAAGACCCCAATCCATTAGTAGCGGGACGTGGTTTGGAAAAGCTCAACGCAGAAGGTATTGAAGTTTGCCTTGGAATGCTACAGGAAGATGCACAAACCTTGAATCGCGGTTTTATCAAACGCATGACTAAAAACCGTCCCTTTGTCCGCAGCAAACTGGCGATGAGTATTGATGGGCGTACCGCGATGGCATCTGGTGAAAGTAAGTGGATTACTTCAAGTGAAGCCAGAGCCGATGTGCATCGTTTAAGAGCGGAAAGTTCCGCAATTTTAACCGGTATCAATACGGTGTTGGCTGATGATCCATCACTAAATGCCCGAATAGACGAAGACGTTGTTCAACCGGTCAGGGTGGTTTTGGATACGCATTTAAATATGCCTGTTACCGCTAAGATGGCCAGCCTGCCAGGGCGTAGTTTGATCTTGACGGGTATTGAAAGTCAGCAAAAAAAAAGCCAGTTGCAAGCAGCGGGCTTTGAGGTTTATCAACTGCCTTGCAAAAATGGACGCATGGATTTAGTGGCGGTAATGGGCTTTTTGGCCGGGCAGCAAATCAACGAACTGTTGGTTGAGGCAGGTTCTGTTTTAAACGGTGTGCTACTTGCTGAAGGCTTGATAGACGAGTATGTGATTTACATGGCGCCCTGTGTTTTGGGCGACCAGGGACGAGGTTTATTTAGCGTTCCAGGCTTGCAGCAGATGACTGATAAAAAGCAGTTGCAATTGCGAGACGTCAGGCAGGTCGGTCAGGATTTGAAATTAACTTATATACCTTTAGTTTGAGTCGCCTAAGGCGAATGAATTCTCCTTTAAAATTTAAGAGAAAAAACATCCATGTTTACAGGCATAATTCTGGCAGTGGGCAAAATATCGGCGATCGAGCAAAAGGCCGGTGATTGCCGCTTGACCATCGCAACAGGAAAACTCTCGTTACACGATGTAGTACTCGGCGACAGTATTGCCGTGAATGGAGTCTGCCTGACTGCAGTGGAATTGGGTGGGCATTATTTTTGCGCTGATGTATCCAATGAGACTTTATCCAGAACGATTTTAAAGACGGCAACGATCGGTACCCCGGTTAATCTGGAGCTGGCCTTAATGCCGACAAGCCGTCTTGGCGGGCATATTGTCAGTGGTCATGTTGATGGTGTTGGCGTGATGACCGAAAAACGTGCAGATGGCCGCTCATTTAGGTTTAAATTTAAAGCCCCCGATAATCTGGCTAAATATATTGCAGAGAAAGGTTCTATTTGTATTAACGGGATTAGTCTGACGGTCAATGATGTAGATGGTTCGGTGTTCAGTGTTAATGTTGTGCCGCATACGCTCAAGGAAACAACGCTGGGTGATGCGGTGATTGGTACTCAGGTTAATCTGGAAGTGGATTTGCTGGCTCGTTACTTAGAGCGGTTAATCAAAGGCGATGCGGCCGCTATAAGTCATGGCAGCATTACGGAAGAATTATTGAAAAAAAGCGGTTTTTTTGGCTAACAGCCCCAAGGTAAAATGAATAGCATCGAAGAAATTATAGAAGATTTACGCTTAGGCAAAATGGTCATCATTATGGATGATGAAGACCGCGAGAATGAAGGTGATCTGGTCATGGCTGCTTCTTTTACGCGTCCTGAAGATGTTAATTTTATGGCGCGTTATGGCCGTGGCCTGATTTGCTTAACTTTAACCAGTGAGCGTTGTCAGCAGTTGCGTTTGCCGTTGATGGTTAATGAAAACAAGACAGCCCATTCAACCAATTTCACTGTGTCAATCGAGGCGGCCACCGGCGTTACTACCGGCATATCCGCAGCCGATAGGGCGCGTACCATACAATGTGCCGTTGCAGGAGATGCCACGGCTGATGATCTGGTTCAACCTGGTCATATATTTCCTTTAATGGCGCAATCTGGAGGTGTTTTAAACCGTGCCGGACATACCGAAGCGGGTTGCGATTTAGCCAGATTAGCGGGTGTCGAGCCTGCTGCTGTGATTGTTGAGATACTTAACGAAGATGGTTCGATGGCAAGACGACCCGATCTTGAGGTGTTCGCCAAACAGCATGATCTTAAAATAGGTACTATTGCCGATCTGATCCATTACCGTATTAAAAACGAAAATACGCTGGAACGCATCAGTGAATGCGTTTACCCCACCGAATTTGGCGATTTCAGGCTTTATGCTTATCAGGACAGAAATGACAATAACCTGCATTTGGCTTTGGTTATGGGGCATGTTTCAGGTGATGAGCCGGTTTTAGTCAGAGTGCATGCGCGGAATTTACTGGATGATGTTTTCGCTTCCAAGCGTAGCGATTGTCAAGTTTCTTTACGCACGGCGATGCAAAAAATAGCTGAAGAAGGTCGCGGAGTGTTGGTGCTTATCAGACAACACGAGGACAATAAGTCGCTGGCTGAATTGATACATCATTATCAGTTGGAAGATAACGGCATCGTGACGCCGGCACCTGTTGTTGCGGCTTCTGATTGGCGCACTACCGGCACCGGAGCCAGAATACTGGCCGATCTGGGCGTGCGTAAACTTAAGGTTTTAGGTGCGCAGAAAAAATATATTGCACTGTCCGGATATGATTTGGAAGTTGCTGAGCATGTTGGTTGAAGAACCGGCTGGAACATTACCCGTTTATTACACAAGTAGAGGAATATCATGACAACACTAAAAACCTTTGAAGGAAATTTGCTCGTTCAAGGCGCCAAATTTTGTATCGTCGCTTCACGGTTTAACAGTTTTATCGTTGAACAATTGGAAGCGGGTGCACTTGATGCGTTGGTTCGTCATGGCGCCAATAAAGATGATATTCATCTGGTTAAAGCTCCCGGCGCATTTGAATTACCGATGGTAGTGCAGCGCGTTGCAGCGACTAAAAAATATGATGCGATTATTGCGGTTGGTGCAGTGATTCGTGGCGGAACCCCTCATTTTGAATACGTTGCCGGCGAATGCGTAAAAGGTTTGGCGCAAGTTTCACTGCAATACAATGTGCCGGTTAGTTTTGGTGTATTAACGGTTGACAGTATCGAACAAGCTATAGAACGTGCAGGCACCAAAGCCGGCAATAAAGGCGCTGAGGCTGCTATGTCGGCTATTGAAATGGTGAATTTATTTAACAACCTGGAAGTCTGATGAGTCAAGCTAGAACCAATGCCAGAAAAGCCGCTGTACAGGCATTGTATCAATGGCAAATGGCTGGACATAATCTTCCTGAAATTGAACGACAGTTTCTGGAAGAAGAGCGTTTAAAAGACGCTCAAAAAAGTTATTTTGTTGAGATATTTTACGGCGTACCTAAAAATCTGGAAGTCATTGATCAAGCCTTATCAGAATTTGTCGATCGCCCTGTTGATTCCATTGATCCAGTTGAAAGAGCAATTTTAAGAATTGGTACTTATGAGTTATTAAATCGACTGGATATGCCTTATCGTGTCGTCTTGAACGAAAGTATCAATCTGGCTAAATACTTTGGTGCTGATGGCAGTCACAAATACGTAAATGGTATTTTAGATAAGATTGCCCAAAAAATAAGGGTTGTGGAAGTAAAGGCAAAAGGTGGATGAGAGTAAGGTGAAATACTAAAGACTGAAATATATTTTCATCTTCAAAATTAAACCTCGCTCATGCCCCTTTCCGAATTTTCCCTGATCCAGCGTTTCTTTACAAAACAGCACATCACTAATTCCTCAACCTGTTTGGGCATTGGTGATGATTGCGCGTTAATGTCTATTCCTGACGGTTATGAGCTGGCAGTCACCACCGATACTATGGTGGAAAATGTACATTTCTTTGCCGGAGCTGATCCAAGGTTATTGGGTCATAAGTTGCTTGCAGTAAATTTAAGCGATCTTGCCAGCATGGGTGCAAAGCCTGTTTCGGTGACGCTGGCCTTAACTTTGCCAGATGTTGATGAAAAGTGGCTGTCCGAATTTTCCCAAGGTTTTTTAAAGCTGGCCGAGCGTCATTCAGTTGATTTGATTGGTGGTGATACCACTTCCGGTCCTTTGACTTTGACTGTTCAGGCCATGGGCTTGGTTCCAAAAGGACAGGCTCTGAGGCGATCTAACGCCAAGCCCGGTGATTTCATCTACATGACCGGATTTTTAGGTGAAGCTGGGCTGGGTTTAAAAATACATCAAGGTTATCACTGTAAGAATCCGGATGCGGCCTTGGCGCGCTTTAGTCAACCTGATCCGCAAAGTCAGGCAGGGCAAGACTTACTCGGCGTTGCCAATGCCTGTATCGATTTATCGGATGGCTTGGTCGGTGATTTGGGGCATATTCTTGAGCAAAGCCACCTGGGAGCCTGTCTTGACTGGAGTGCGTTGCCTTTGTCAAAAGTAGTTCAAACTTATATTGATGACACTGGAGATTGGTCGATGCCGCTAACTGCGGGGGATGATTATGAACTGTGTTTTACCGTAAGTCCTGAGCGTGTAGGATCGTTGACAGTTCCTGCTACGAAAATAGGTGTCATAGAAAGCGAGCCGGGATTACGTCTTAATAAGTCCGGTAAAATCCAATTCATAGAGGTAAAAGGCTTTGAGCATTTTTCTTAATACCCAGTTGGGTAAAAACAAACTGACACCCAGTCAGATCCTGTCTGATCCTATTTTATTTCTGGCTTTTGGATTTGGCTCTGGCTTGGCTAAAAAAGCGCCCGGAACTTTCGGTACCATAGCGGCCATTCCTGTTTACTGGCTGTTTGCGCAAACCAATTTAATCGTATATAGCTTGTTGACGCTTATGGTGACGATCGCCGGTATCTGGATTTGTGATATTGCTGCAAAAAAGCTGGCTGAACATGATTTTGGCGGCATTGTCTGGGACGAGATTGCTGGTTATTTGATAACGATGTGGCTGGTGCCCTGTAACTGGCAAACGATGGTGTTGGGTTTTGTTCTGTTTAGATTCTTTGACATACTTAAACCCTGGCCGATCAGTTGGCTTGATCGCCAGGTGCGTGGCGGTCTGGGTATTATGTTGGATGACGTGCTGGCAGGGATTTTTGCAGGTGGGTTGTTACTAATGCTTTCTCGTTATATTTAAAAGTAAAGCCAGGTTATTAAATAGCGAAGTTTATTATAAAAAAATCTCTTGGTGTTTTAAAATTATTTCATTGGGATTCATAGTCATCTAATTATTGCCCAATGGGTTGTAGTTTTCTGGTCTAGCTCGCCTTAGTTATATATAATAAATATTATAATA
>CAILCX010000132.1 GCA_903832775.1 uncultured Methylobacter sp.
CCGCGGGTAGAAAATGCTTAATTATCCTTTGGTTTTACAATTGCCTTCGGGGTTTCTGAACCGTCACTTTCTGCGGCGTTTTTATTGTAAATTTGTTTCAAACGACTGAAGGCCGACCATAAGGTTTTATCCATAACAACCTGATTGCCGATTGAAACAATCACGCGTGTCAATTCAGGTATTTTATTGTCTGTAGAGGCAATATAAATGGGGTGAACATATAGTACCGAATTACCCATCGGCAGGATGATCATTCTGCCTAATTCAACGATTGAACCATGTTGATCCCACAAGGAGAATTGTTCTGAAATTTCAGGGTTTTGATTAATTAAAGCTTCAACCTGAGCGGGGCCGTTGACCTGAACATCTTTTCCGAATTTGTAAACAGTAATGCCGGGCTTGTAATTCTTGCCACAGTTGGTTTTATCCAAGGTTCCGGCGACACCGATCATGCTCAGATTGTTTCTGTTAACCGGCGTCATTGGATTAATCAGTACAAATTCTTCGTTATCGTTACAGTTACCAAAGTCCATGGTTTGATAATAAGGCAATACCGGTTCACCACGCACATTGGCTTGAGCCCAAGTTTCCGCCTGTTCATAGAATAACTCAGGACTTTGTTGATGATATTTTGCATACACTTTCATCTGTAGATAATAAAGATCACGCGGGTAACGCAAGTGCTGTTTTAATTCATTTGGCATTTCTTCCAGACTTTTAAACAAGCCAGGATAGGCACTGCTGTAAGCTTGAATAATGGCATCTGATGGATCTGAAATATAAAAATCAACATCTCCATCGTAGGCATCAACAATAATCTTTACAGAGTTACGGATATAGTTAAAGTTTTGGTGACCTTCCAAAAAATCATCGTCTGCGGGTTTGGAGACCGGATATTTGTCGGACAAGGTATAAGCGTCCTGAATCCAATAGAAACGATCTTTAGTGATAACCAGATATGGGTCTTTATCTAGGTGTAAAAATGGTGTCAGAGTACTAATGCGTTCGGTAATATTTCTGCGTATCTTGACTTTGCTTTCAGTTGAAATATTGGTTGAGAAGAATATTTTTTCGTCTTTAAAGTAAAAGGCAAATAAGGCTTTTCTGAATAGTGATGGAATGGGAACGCCACCGTCGCCATGATAAGTCTCGTTGGTAGCGGGATCAGAACCGGCAATGCCCTCAACGCTCAGTTTATTAGGAACTATGGCGTAAGCAAATTGTTCCAGACCATAGTAGATGTCGGGATGAGTAATGGTAAAGCCGACATCGGAGTGTAGATTTAAATCTCGTAAATACCAGATTAAGGAATTATCGGCGTCCTGTGCTGCTGGTGTGACCACTGCACCATAGCCATGGGTATAGCGTAAATGGATGTTTTCCCAGTTTTGCGCTTCGGGTGGTAGCTTGGAGGTGTTGATTTCTCTGGCTGCGAGGTCAACCTGTCGGGTATGGTCAAGAATGAAATAGCGGTCTTCATCGACAGACAGGATTTTGTAATAAGGTCTTATTTCTTGTAACTGCTTATAGCTGTCAATGATGTATTCCCGGTCCCACACCGGAATATTTTCAAAATGTTTTTGGGTGCTCCAGTTTTGAATATCCTTGGAGGCATCCAGTTTGATCGTCATATCAACTGTTTTGATATTCTTCAAATCATAAGCGGCCAATGTTGAGTCAATATTGTGTTGCATGAGTGACTTATTGGATTTAACCGGATTTGGATTGACGATATAGCGTTGTAGTAAATCAGGAATAAATTGAACCTTTGGCAAAGCTGTGGCGAACAGGAAGAAAGTTAAGGCGATTAAAAACGGCGTTTTAATACGGTGTTTTTTTGAGAAAATAAACAAGCCTGCTGTAATTGCAGTAGTCACAAAGGTAATGATTTCCAGCCAGATCAGAGGTAATTGATAACGAATTTCTATAAAACCAGGGCCATAAAAAACCGGTTCGTGGGTGTTGGTATAAAGCAGCGTATAACGATCCAGCATAAAGCCCCAGACCACAAAAGCAACCACAAAGCCAATTAAAATCGTTAAATGAATTTTGGCTCCCAAGGGGAACTCTGAGCTTTGATTGGGGATAAAAATGTGTTCCAGCCAATATAAAACACCGACCATGCAAAAAATAAGTGACGCGGTTTCCAGTAGTTCTTGCTGAATCAGCATGTAAGTAGGGTAGGACAGCATATAAAAGCTGACATCCTGACCGTAAACGGTTTCGGTTACGCCTGAATTACTACCGAAAAAGAACAGCAGTGTTGTTTCCCATTGATTGTAGAAAGGGATGGCAATAATAATTGCCAGTACCAGTGAAATCGGCGTGTATATTTTTACCGAGCCATTCATAAAGGTGTCGGCAAAACTTTGAAAACGACGACGTTTGTCAATATTACTGAGAATTTCATCGGGAGGATTTAAGCCCAGATAACGCGAGGCAACCCAGAAATGAAAAAAGAAAATGGCAAAAAACGCGAGCGTGACGCCACCGGAAAGAAA
>CAILCX010000133.1 GCA_903832775.1 uncultured Methylobacter sp.
CCCACTGTGCCGTGCTGTTCCTGCGCCAGTAGCCTGACAGAACCATTCACATTAACTGAAGTAGTTGCGCTTACTCGGCCTTGCTGATTAACCGCAAAACCCGACAAGGTAACGTTACCCTGCTTAGCCAGGATATCGCCTGTATTAGTGACCTTGCCGCCGGTATCGACTTCTACTACCAGACCGGCAAAAGGACTTGCTGAATCCGCTGCTTGTAAATAAACCTTGTCCTCGCTGGCAACCAAAATGATTTGACCCTGGTTATCAGTGGATAGCGAGCCTTTGTTGTTAATTGTTGGAGCCGCAATAATAATTCTACCATTTTTATCAGCGTGGATTTTAGCTCCGGCCTCAATCAAAATTGCCGTAGTTTTTGGATCCATCGTACCGCCAGGCTCTAAGGCCAATGCAGCTTTGCCATTCAAATCGAAAACTTGAGTAATACCACTTTTAAAAACCTCATCAGTAATTTGAAGCGTGCTAGCCACTAAACTATTAGCATCGACAACCGATCCATTGCCAAACACAAAGCCATTCTGATTGACCAGATAAATCTGGCCATTGGCCGTAACATGACCAAGAATTTGGCTAGGATCACCCTGATAAATACGGTTCAATGCAATTGAGGAAGCGTCCGGTTGAACGAACTGAACGGTATTGTCTTTGCCTACATTAAAACTTTGCCAGTTGAGCGTGACCTTAGGTGTCGATTGATTAATCCGTAATGTATCGGTACTCGCATCAGGATTAGTTGCATTGTGAATTATTTCATTTGTGGCAGCACCAGAACCAACCCAAGGCATAGACGGTGTGATTCCCACGGCTGCTACTCCGGGAATAGGTAACTCAGCATGGACTGGTGCAACCGTCCCCGCAAACAAACCGCCCGCAATTACAATCCGGATACCGGCAACGAGGGGTTTAAGCCTGAAAAAATCATCAGAAGATTTTGTGGCTGTTGAATGCGGTCTTTTGGACATGGTGGTAACCTTTACTAAAAATAAATAACATGTTTCAGTCAGTGATAACCCAGCCGTCTTGTTCATCAAGACCCGCAGTTTTCTGCCCCCGCTTCACAACGGGTTTAGCTTTACACTATAAATAATTCTTTGCTGACAAAACCAAAGTTCAACCTTAGTTTTGTTGTAGGGGCAAATTCAATCGCCCCTATATTCTTAAAAATCTGTCGCAATACTAAAATGAATACGTGGGTCGCCACTCTTAACGGTCGCCAAAGATTGGAACGGAACTCCCAGATCAAGCGCACCACTCAGATGTTTCCATACTAAAAAGTGCAAACCTACACCGCCACTGCTCAGTCCATTGCCTTTTGCATTACCCGGTAGCGCATTCTTGATCCAGCCTCTGCCGCCATCAACAAACGCCAGCACTTTCAAACTATTCATATAATCCCATTCCGGCGCACCCAAATGTGGCGAATGCAGCTCCAACGAACCAAATACGCCATCATCGGCCAGCGCCTGCGTTTCAAAATAGCCACGCACACTTTGCGCACCACCCAGCGAGAACTGTTCATTACTGATCAACGGCGAATCAGCATATTGCCCGGAAAAATGACTTTTCACTTCCATGCCCAACGGTAAATCGTGCTGGAACTTAAGATCGCCAGTCAGATACATATAGTTAGCTTTGGCCAAAAACCGTTTGTTCTCAAACTCTTTCTGATCGTTACCCAAACCCCGTACCGAAAAATGCAAGCCCATATCAAAGCTGGTCATAGATTCTTTGCCACGAAGAGTTCCACTGTACTGTGCCAAAAACGGTGTATAGGCAATCGGCGTTTTAATCGTATCAGCACCGAGCAGTTTTAGATCTTCCGAGAAATCTTTGTAATCCACACCCAAGGTTGCGCTATGAAAATAATCATTTAGCGCAGTCAAAGGCTTAACAACTCTGGCCCCGTAGATGCTACCGATACCCAAGACCGACAAAGCACCAGCACTGGCGATCTGTGAACTTGATGAAGAATGCACCATATAAAGTGCAAGACGGGTGTCTGTATTAAACAAAGGCATTGCATAAGTTCCGGCCCAGACATCCACTTCCTGACTGGCTTCTGGAGAAACCTGGTACATCAATGAAGCGCTGTGCATGGCTTGCCAGAGATTGTCATAATGTAAAGACGAAACCAGACGTAAGCGCGAAGTACTCGAAGTATTACGCCCATTCAGCTCAACCCTGCCATGCAACGGCAACTCGTCTTTAACTTTTAAATCAACTTCCAGCGTTCCTGGCGTTTCACCGGCACGCAAGACCGGCTGGATTTTTCGATCGGGACTTTGATTACCCAAAGCGGCCAGCTGTTGCTGCATTTTTGGAAAGTTGGGAACATTGCCTTCCGCCAGCTCCGGTATGCCTGCCTTAATTTTACCCAGCGAGAAATATCGCGAATCTTTAACCCGCAAACGCGAGACTTTCCCTTCAACAACCTGCAAATAAACGATACCGTTTTTTACATCCTGCTCTGGAATATCGACCGAGACGGTTTGATAGCCTTGTTTTCTATACAATTCTTCCAGGGCGGCACGCGCAAGCTCAACATTATCGACGCTTTTCTTTAAACCTAAAAAGGGATAAATAGTCCGTTCCAACTGCTTTCTTTCAATAAGATTATTGCCCTTGACGCGCAATTCCAGTAAATCAAAAGTAGCGGGTTGCTCTGGTGTTTTTTGCTTTTCAACTTCAGCAACAGCGGCTTGCGGCACGTCTTGCGCGAATCCTTCAACTCCAGCCTGAGCCAGGGCAAAGCCGCCCCAGATCGCCCAACTTAAGGCGCGACTTCGTTTATTCCAGTTTAATTGCATGCGTAATTGGCTCGAACTTAACTCCACTTTCCCGACGAAAGCGTTTCAAAGGGCATTATATGAAAGTAAAGTTAAGGTTTTGTGACAACTAGAAGACGTAAGTAAATATTTACGTTTTTTACTTATTGCGGATTTTGCGTTGGATAGGGGAACGCCGAGCCCCTGCTCGGCAAGATGAATGGTATTATTTTAAGGCTGTGAGTGACTTTGGCCAAGCAGGGACTTGGCGTTCCGAAGAAGATTAGCCAAGCAACGGCTTAGCACTTATCTTGGTTAAAGATTAAAGATATTTAACTTCTGGCTTGCCTTCTGAGGCAACAAGTTCACCGATGGTAAAAGCCGTTTCACCCAGTTGAGCAAGCGTTTCAAGTGTTGCTTGTTGATCTTCGGCAGCGACGCAAACTATCATGCCAATACCACAATTAAAGGTGACGAGCATATCGGCAAGGGAGACATTGCCTTTTTCCTGTAGCCATTTGAAAACATCAGGAAAGTCCCAGGCAGCTAATTCGATATTGGCGTTGATGCCTTCTGGAAGTACGCGAGGCAGGTTTTCGGTCAAGCCGCCGCCAGTGATGTGCGCCAAAGCATGTACCGGAACTTTGTCCAACAGCGATAAAAGAGATTTAACATAGATTCGGGTCGGCATTAATAAAGCCTCTCCCAAAGTTTTATCATTAAAAGTATCGCCTAGAGCTGACTGACTGTAACTGATAATTTTACGAATCAAGGAATAACCGTTGGAATGAGGCCCAGAGGAGGCGATACCAATAAGTTTGTCGCCTATTTTGACTTTGCTGCCATCTAGCACTTTGCTTTTTTCGACGATACCAACACAAAAGCCCGCCAAATCATATTCACCATCAGCATACATGCCTGGCATTTCTGCTGTTTCACCGCCAACCAAGGCTGCACCGGACAGTTCACAGCCTTTACCTATGCCTTCGATGACCGAGGCGGCAGTATCAACATCCAATTTGCCAGTTGCAAAATAATCAAGAAAAAACAGTGGCTCCGCACCCTGAACAATAATGTCATTGACACACATGGCAACCAGATCAATCCCAATGGTGTTATGTATGCCCAGCTCATTGGCCAATTTTAACTTGGTACCAACGCCATCAGTACCGGAAACCAGGATCGGCTGTTGATAACGATCCAGCGGCAGTTCAAACATCGAACCAAAGCCACCCAAACCTGCCATGACCCCTGCTGTCCGCGTTCTTGCGGCAATGGGTTTGATTCGTTCGACTAATGCATTACCGGCTTCAATGTCAACGCCGGCACCTTTATAATTTAAACCTTCCTGATTTTGTTCGCTCAATGTGGTGTTCTCTTGCTAAAATTTAAACTTCCGATATTGTACAAGACATCATCGGTTTTGTCTGAAGGATATGAATGTATGCGGATTTTAGCTATCGGATGTTATCGTAACGTTAATATGATTGTTACGACAGGTTGAAAAAAATAATTAACGTGGTTTCCTAAAAAGGATAATCAAAAGACAACTATGTCAACACCCAAACTTAGAGGAATGGATATGAAAATAACAACAATACTTAGCCCTGTTTTAATGATCACCGGAATATTGTTTACCGGTGCTGTGTCTGCCTACGACCCAGGCATGGTAGAAGAAATTTGTAAAAAACCACAATTCAGGGATTTCAGTCTTCCTGTCTATCAAGAACCGGAAAAAACTGAAGTCGCACCTGAATCAACTTTTACTTTTATGATCTCCGCTTGGGCCAACCCACACACCATCAAATTAACCGCAAAAGGTAAACCACTAGAATTCACTCTTGAGAGCAACTCCAGCTTTCACCGCGTTAAAGCAAAGCTTCCCGCTGATTTTAATGGCCAATATGTCAGAATCAATACCAGCGCCATTGCAGCCTTGGGCTGTGGCGATATAGAAGGTTGGTTGATAAAGGTTGCCAATAAATAAGGTTCAAAGTTGGGTTACTCTATCGCTCGACAATAGCTCCTGCATTGCTCTACCTTCTGCATCCATGCTGTCGTAACCCAACATTGTTGTTTTGTTTTTGTAATCGCTAAAGTATAAATTTAATTTATCTAACTTTAACTTTGACTTATCAATAAACAACCTTGTCAGTTTTTAGCTTCCAAAGATCAAACGGTTGCATCGCAGTAGGTAGATTTATATGCAGCATTGCAATTTGACGTTGATGCGGTAAAACTGAAATCTCATCGTAAATGAAGCTGTCGTCAAAGTTGGCGGCAGCGGCATCATGACGACTACAGGCAAAATAAACTTTTGCAAGCCTCGCCCAATAAATCGCACCCAAACACATTGGACAAGGTTCGCAACTGGAATAGAGTACGCAATCCTGTAGCTGAAACGTATTAAGTTGCTTACAAGCCAGTCTGATGGCCATGACTTCCGCATGAGCGGTCGGATCAATAGCACTGGTGACCTTATTGCCACTGACGGCAATCAGTTGATTATCTCTTACGATAACGGCCCCATAAGGACCGCCCTGCCCTGATTGGGCATTTTCCAGAGCCAGATCTATGGCCTGCTGTAAAAACACCTCGTGCATCTACAACCCCAACGGATTTTCTGGGTCTACGCCCTCCATAAAAGGCAACCCCCGCTCCTGATGGGTCAGCTGATAAATTTTACCCAGCCAATTATTAAACACCGCTTTTGCCGTATCGCTCCAGGTGTTGTCGATATGTTCAAGAATTTGGTCTTCAGGAAAATCTGCCAGACGCTCGCCGTTCTGTTTCGCTGCTCTGACTTGCTGTTCATAAACCAGTAAAACTTGTTGAACTTCGGGATCAAAATAATGTTCGGGAAATGGCGGATAGTCATTAATTTCAGCGCGATAAAAGCGCAGCACTTCTCGCTTGTATTCTTTTAACAAGCTAATATCGTCATATTCCGGATGCCCCTGAAAAAAAACAATTCTAAAACCATCGGGACTAACCGCCAGATGCACACCCGCTTCTTTGCTGGCCGCCAGCACTTTAAGTCCATGCAACTCCATATCAGACTGAAATATTTCATTAAATCGGGAATGAGGCACATCAAAACGGGTATTGATTTCTGCGACCAAAGGATGACTACGGTCAGTCAATTTATGCGAAAAAACCCCCCAACGTTTGCCTGATAAACGAGTCCGTTCAATACCGTAACAATATTGAATAATGGCATGTGTTGCTAAACAAGAACATAACACCGATGTGACGTTTTCCTTCGCCCAGAAAAATACTTCGGCCAACGGCTTCCAAAAATCTTCTTCAGACAACTTGGGATGACTCACATTAGCGCCGCTAATGATTAGTGCATCAAGTCCATCACATTTAATTTGCTCGAACGATTCATAATATTTAGCGATATGGGCCTGGGTTTCGGGACTTCTTTTCATGCCTTCAATAGTAAAGGGGTGCACATGAAATTGAACGATTTGATTACAGGCACCCACCAAGCGAAAAAACTGTCTCTCTGTGGCTTCAAGGGCTGCATCGGGCATCATGTTAAGCAGACCGATGTGCATTTCCCGAATATCCTGATTACTGGCGCGCTCCGGATTTAATACTTCTTCGCCCTCTTCGCGCAAACGCTGAAAGGTCGGTAAATCAGTATGAGCAACTAAAGGCATAGCTGGATTTTATCCATAAGGTTATTAGGTTTCTAATGCCGAAGCAATAAGCTGATTAAAGTCATCTTCGGTTTTCACGGTTGCAACATCGGTTGCATCAACGGTGAAGCCATATTGATCGGCAATTGCCTGGTACCGGGGCAATCGGGATTTAAAGAGTTCCGGAAACACCCAGGTTACAAACTCATCAGGTGGCATAACATCGGTAGACGCATAATTATTAAGCTGCAGGAACTCAGCGAGTTTTTCATCAAGAAACGCTTCCCGATAATAAAGCGGCTTGGGATCTGACTTGGCGCGTTCAATAATGGTTTGCTCCATCGCAGGAGGAATTTTTATATAAATAATCAACGTATTCTGCGCCAAGGTTTCCAGTGTCACGGAACAATCCAACTCGCAAACACTGCCGCCCGCATCGTTGATAAAGTGATGATAGCCATAAATATCCTCGGCTTTATGAATAAAGTCGGGGACATCGCTCATGGCGGCAATCTCGGCAAGATGATGCAGTTTTTGTCGGCGTTTGAATTCCGCCAAAGAAAGCCCACCCAGCTCAGGATTGCCAAGCTTCCCAAGAAAGCTGGAAACTGGCGTCAAGTTATCGACAGTTATTTTATTGGAAATACAAATCGAATCAGACAGCAACAACTCACGCAAAAAAGGAATCAGCATGGCCTGGCGTTTAATATTGTCCAGAATCGGTTCTTCCAGGTATTTAGTGCCTATCCGGTAATCACCAGAATAATGATACCAGTTGGCTTTCGGTAATTTATTGGCCAGCGTAGTTTTGCCCGCACCCGACATAGCCAACAAGGTAATCCGTTTTGATTTCCAGTCCAGAAATTCCTGGGAACTCATTTTCATATCATAGCTTCCTAAACATCCAGATAATCTTCAATATCCATATCTTCAGGATTGGGCTTATGCTCGTCAGTATCGGTGTAACCGAGGTCATCGGTTTCAATATCGTCAAAAGGCGCGCTCCAATCTTCGGGATCTTCGATATAGTCAAAGGTTGAGTTATACCAGCTATCATGGTCATATTCTCCAATATCGCCATTAAAATACTGTACTTCAATAGCATCATCGCTTTCTTCAATGGCGACGACTTTAAACTTAAGATTGTTTTCTACATCCTTGTACCAACTACCGATAATGGGATCTGTTATTGTTGTCATAATGATACCTCAATGTTTGTCCGAAATATTTCGGTAATGAGCAACCTCACTGAGATAACGTCCTTTCAAGAGAGCTTCTCTCTTTATAAGGCCAGTCACTAGTTTCACTCACCACCCATAGTTTTAATACAAAACTGCTTACAGGAGTGATATTACTAGGAAGACTAAAGAAAAGACAAAATATTTTACAGTGGACAGCTTAAATTTTGTTTCTGAATCATTTATATTGAAATTCGTGCCAAAGCCTGTTATTACAGTGCTGACAGCTTAAATGCTCAGATCTTTAACTTGAAAAGAGTACACTTTTCCACAAGAGTCCGCTAATGATGACTACTAATACATCACAAAACCGGCTGATAAGAGCCCTGCAAAAGCCGATCAATGCTTCCAAGTCAATAAGTCCACCCGGCTTTGACAAGCTTTCGATCTATGACCTAGGGTATTTCTTTTTCATAGAAATCAGACAAAGCGCGATTACCACACGGGCAGCTTCGGTTGCTTTTACATTTTTTCTGGCGCTATTTCCAGCTATTATCTTTGTTTTTTCACTCATTCCGTACTTGCCCGTCGCCAATTTTCATCAGCACTTACTCAACGAACTTCATACATTTTTACCTGAAAACGCTTATCAGGCAGCAGTTGCGACGATCAACGATTTGGTCAAAACCCAGCATAACGGCTTATTGTCCTTTGGCTTTTTTGTAACACTTTATCTTTCTACCAATGGCATTAACGCGCTGATGGATGCTTTTAATCAGTCCATACATATCACTGAAACCCGAACGTTTTTCAAGCAAAGAGCTGTTTCACTGTTTTTATTTGTAGCACTTTTACTGCTGCTATTAACCGCTTCCTTACTGATTATATTCAGCGAGGTATCCATAAGATATGCCATCGCTCATAACTTGTTAATAAGCGATTTAGGTGAAATATTGATGTTAATATTGGGGAAGTGGCTAATTGCAGTTCTGTTACTCTATAGCGCAATATCACTGCTATATTACTTTGGTCCGGTTAAGTCAGCTCATTACAAATTAATTAACCCAGGCGCATTATTGGCAACCATTTTATCTATCCTGGCTTCGCTGCTGTTTAACTATTACGTCAACAATTTCTCAACTTACAATAAAGTCTATGGCAGTATCGGCACTATCATGGTCGTGATGTTATGGCTGGAATTTAACTGCCTGATCATGTTGATAGGCTTTGATTTGAATGCCAAAATTTATAACAGGAATTAGGAAATGTAAGAATTATCGTTGGAACGCCGAGCACCTCTTCACGGTCATAGTATCTGCGTAGCAGGGTCTGGTGTTCCATCCGGGAATTTTTTTAAACAGCAAGCTTGGTTATAGCTGTTTTAACGAGTGGACTTAATTCAGCGCCATCTTCCTTGCAATAGGCAATAATAGCTGCACGCATTCTTGGGTCCCAAGACCTTGAAATATGATTTTTTATGCCCTCAGCCGCGACCTCTTTGTCGATTTCCGAGTTAAAAAAGTTACCTATATCATTGGCCATTTTGACCAGTCTTTCAGTTTTCATTGATATTCACACAAAGGGTTGTTATGGGTTAAGCGGTGCGGATGGGTATAGATCACATGCTGATCTTCACGAGCAAAACCGATCAAAGTCAGACCGGTTTCATTGGCCAGACGAATCGCCAAGCCCGTTGGAGCAGAAATGGCGGCCAAAAGCGTAATACCAATCCAAGCAGTTTTTTGCACCATCTCATAGCTGGCGCGGCTGGTCACAATGACAAAACCGGCGGATAGATCTTTACCGGTGCGTAGCAAAAAACCAATTAATTTATCTAATGCGTTATGTCGACCGACATCTTCACGAATATCCACGATACCTAGGCCAGGCACAGCCCAGGCTGCTGCATGCACTGCACCGGTTAACTGGTTTAATTTCTGGTGCTGTTTGATGTCGCTTAAAGCGGATTGTAGTTCGGCCGCAGACACAGACAAACCACCCTTCACCTCATTCGGTTGGCGGATGGCTTGTTTTAGCGTGGAAGCGCCGCAGAGACCGCAACCGGTTCTCCCAGTTAAATTACGAGCTTTATCCGACAAGCATTGAAATCGCTGTTCAGGAATTTTTAGCTGAACCTCAATACCGTTTGAACGGTTATAAACCCGCACAGAAAAAAGCTCTTGTGGATTTTTTATAATACCTTCGGTAATGCTAAATCCTAGTGCAAATTCTTCAAGATTGGTTGGAGTCGCCAACATCACAACATGTGGGACCCCATTATAAATCAGCGAAATAGGCACTTCTTCGGCAATGTAGTCTTCACGTTGATCGTATACATCACCGCGCCAGCGATCAACGGTGGTTTGTTGATAGCTGGGCCAGCCTAGGTCTAATGGTAACGACACCGCTTCAGCAGCGTCGTTAGCCATGATTTATTCCCTGCTCCAAAAGTTCGAGTTGATTTTCAGAAAACGCCTGATATTCCTGTTGCCATTCCGAAGACTGACTAACCTTGGTAATTTGCACCGCAGTCACTTTGTATTCTGGACAGTTAGTCGCCCAATCCGAATTGTCAGTGGTAATAACGTTGGCACCCGATTCAGGAAAATGAAACGTGGTATAGACCACACCCGGTTGAACACGATCCGTAACCAAAGCACGCAACACTGTTTCACCGACACGACTTTTAATGCCAACCCAGTCACCGCTATTTATGCCACGATCTTCTGCGTCATGGGAATGGATTTCCAGGCGATCTTCCGCATGCCAGGCGTTATTTTCAGTACGACGAGTCTGCGCACCGACATTGTATTGCGACAAGATCCGACCGGTAGTCAGAATAAGAGGATATTTACCGTTGACACGTTCAGCAGTCGCAACAAACTCGGTCAACATGAACAAACCTTTGCCGTTATCGCGCATGAAAGTCAGCTCATGCATAGTTGGCGTTCCTTCTGGCGCTTCATCGGTACAAGGCCATTGGATGCTGCCCAGTTGGTCAATTTTTTCGTAGCTGACACCTTTAAAACTGGGCGTAAGCTGAGCAATCTCGTCCATGATTTCTGAAGGATGACCGTAATTCATCGGATAGTCAATCGCATTGGCCAGCATTTGCGTAACTTCCCAGTCCTGATAGCCCGCCAGTGGCGACATGACTTTGCGTACCGGTGAAATACGACGTTCGGCATTGGTAAAAGTACCGTTCTTTTCTAAAAACGATGCTCCCGGTAAAAATACATGTGCAAACTTGGCGGTTTCATTGAGGAAGATATCCTGCACGATGACACATTCCATAGCTCGTAAGGCGGCATGAACATGTTTGATGTCCGGATCAGACTGGGCGATATCTTCACCGGCGCAATACAGTCCCATAAAGCTCTTGTCCATTGCCGCATCAAACATATTGGGGATGCGCAAACCTGGCTCTGAACTTAATTCTGCCTGCCAGGCCTGTGTGAACAGCTGATGGGTTTCAGCATCAGATACATGGCGATAGCCAGGGAACTCATGTGGAAACGAACCCATATCGCAAGAACCCTGAACGTTATTTTGTCCGCGTAACGGATTAACGCCAACGCCTTCGTGACCAAGATTTCCAGTCGCCATAGCCAGATTAGCAATACCGATAACCATAGTTGAACCCTGGCTATGTTCGGTTACACCTAAACCATAATAAATCGCACCATTTTTGGCAGTGGCGTAAAGCCTGGCTGCAGCCCTGATTTCTTCTGCAGGAACGCCGGTAATTGACTCGGTCGCTTCCGGGGAATTATGATCCTGAGAAACAAAAGTTTTCCATTTGGCAAATGATGTTACATCACAACGTTGATCGATAAAGGTTTGATCAAGTAGGTTTTCTGTGACCACCACGTAGCCCAAAGCATTGATCAACGCGACATTGGTGCTAGGACGTAATTTAAGATGATGACTGGCTAATACATGTGGCGATTTGACCAGGTCAATTTCGCGTGGATCGACAATAATCAGTTTTGCGCCCTGACGCAGGCGTTTTTTCATTTGTGACGCAAATACCGGATGGCCATCGGTTGGATTGGCGCCAATTACCAAAATAACATCAGCTTTCATCACCGAATCAAAGTTTTGCGTTCCTGAAGACTCGCCAAAGGTTTGTTTGAGTCCGTAACCGGTCGGTGAATGGCAAACCCGTGCACAGGTATCGACGTTATTATTACCAAAACCAGCACGAATCAGTTTTTGCATAATGTACACTTCTTCGTTGGTGCAACGTGACGAAGTAATGCCGCCGATGGAATCTTTACCGTATTTTCCCTGTATGCGTTTTAATTCTGAAGCGGCGTGATTAATCGCTTCTTCCCAGCTGACTTCCTGCCAAGCATCTTTGATGCTGGCTCGAATCATCGGTTTAGTAATTCGATCTTTGTGCGTAGCATAACCAAAGGCAAAACGGCCTTTTACGCAGGAATGGCCATGATTAGCTTTGCCGTCTTTGTGCGGAACCATCCGGATTACTTGCTCACCTTTCATTTCAGCTCTGAAAGAACAGCCAACGCCGCAATAAGCGCAGGTTGTAATAATAGCGTGCTCTGGTTGGCCGTTGTCTATTACTGATTTTTCCATCAGGGTAGCTGTCGGGCAAGCTTGAACGCAAGCACCACAGGATACACATTCAGAATCCATGAACAACTGGTTTTGGCTGGGTGATACTTTGGAATCAAAGCCGCGACCGTCGATGGTTAGCGCAAAAGTACCCTGAGTTTCCTCGCAAGCTCTGACGCAGCGTGAGCAGACAATACATTTACTGGGGTCAAAACTAAAGTACGGGTTGCTTTCGTCTTTTACCGCATCCAGATGGGTTTCAATCGGGTTGTACCGTACTTCGCGCAAACCAACTGCGCCCGCCATATCTTGCAGTTCGCAATCGCCGTTGGCGGAACAGGTCAAGCAATCCAGCGGATGATCGGAAATATATAATTCCATGATGCCGCGCCGAACATCAGCCAGTTTTTTGTTCTGTGTGGTAATTTTCAGACCTTCCGCAACTGGCGTTGTACAGGAAGCTGGCATACCACGGCCACCTTCAATTTGTACCACGCAAAGTCGACACGAACCAAATGGCTCTATGCTGTCAGTTGCGCATAATTTGGGGATTTCAATGCCGATGCTTGCTGCGGCGCGCATCACTGATGTCCCGATCGGAGCGGTAACCTTAAAGCCATCAATTTCCAGTGTCACCATGTTTTCGCTGGCGCTGACTGGGGTGCCAAAATCTTTTTCTTTATTTATCGACATTTTAATATCCTCTAAGCATTATCAGGCGGCAGTAGCATCAGTTGTTATCCCGAAATCTTCCGGGAAATGATTTATAGCGCTCAGGACAGGGTAAGGCGTCATGCCACCTAAGGCGCAGAGGGAGCCGTTCAACAGGGTGTCACAAAGATCCCGTAACAAAGGAATGTTTTTTCCCAGGTTTTCACCGTTAATAATTTCATTCATCACTTCTACGCCACGGGTGGAACCAATCCGACAAGGTGTGCATTTTCCGCAAGATTCGATCTTACAGAACTCCATGCTGTAGCGAGCCATTACCGCCATATCAACCGTATCGTCAAACACAACAACACCACCGTGCCCCAAAACCGTCCAGTTTGCTGCGAAGGCTTCATAATCCAAAGGCGTATCAAATTGTGATTCGGGAAGATAAGCACCCAGAGGACCACCTACCTGAACCGCACGAATGGGTCTGCCAGACGCTGAACCACCGCCAAAGTCATAAAGTAATTCGCGTAAGGTTAAACCAAACGCCAGTTCAACCAAGCCAGGATGCTTAATATTACCGGCCAATTGCAAAGGCAAAGTGCCACGCGAACGACCCATGCCGAAATCGCGGTAATAGTCGCCGCCTTTATCAAGAATAACCGGCACTGATGCCAAGGAAATCACGTTATTAACAACGGTCGGTTGGCCGAATAAACCGCTGATGGCTGGCAAGGGTGGTTTAAAACGAACCAGACCGCGCTTGCCTTCGAGGCTTTCCATTAAAGAGGTTTCTTCACCGCAGACATAAGCGCCTGCGCCCAATCTGACTTCCAGATCAAAACATTTGCCGCTGCCTTGAATGTTGGCGCCCAAATAGCCTGCTTCGTAAGCACTGGCGATGGCTGCATTAAGAATTTTAAAGGCATGCGGATACTCGACCCGCAGATAGATATAACCTTGCGTTGCATCTACGGCAACACCGGCAATGGTCATACCTTCTATTAATACAAACGGGTCTCCTTCCATCACCATACGATCAGAAAAGGTACCGGAATCGCCTTCGTCAGCATTGCAGATGATATATTTTTGCAAGGAAGCCGTATTTAAAACCGTATTCCATTTGATGCCGGTCGGGAAAGCCGCACCGCCGCGACCGCGCAAACCTGAATCGGTAACTTCTTTAACAATATCAGCCTGAGTCATGGCCAAAGCATTCTTTAAGCCACGATAACCTTCGTTACTTATATAGTCAGTCAAGCTAACAGGATCGGTTTTGCCGATACGCGCAAAAGTCAAACGTTGTTGTTTTTTGAAATAGTCTATGTCTTCAGTCAGACCTAAACAAAGAGCATGCGCGCCGCCCTGAGTGAAGTCAGCATCAAACAAACTTGCTACATCAACGGGTTGAACGGGACCATAAGCGATGCGCCCGGCAGACGTTGCTACTTCAACCAGAGGTTCCAGCCAGTACATGCCTCTAGAACCATTACGAATCAGTTCAATAGCGATACCGCGCGTATTCGCTTCTTGCAAAATAGCTTTGGCAACACGATCTGCACCCAGTGAAACAGCGCTTGAGTCGCATGGAACATAAATGGTTACAGTCATACTGATTTCTCCATCTCATTAATTACACTGTCAAAGGAGTCTGTGGACACACGACCGTAAATATCCTTACCGATTTGCATTGCAGGTGAACACGCGCAGTTTCCTAAACAGTAAACCGGTTCCAGCGAGAAGTTACCATCGGCAGTTGTTTCATGGAAACCAATGCCCAATCTGTTTTTAACATGCATTTCAAGTTGCTTTCCACCCATGGCTTGACAGGATTCTGCCAAACAAAGATGTACAGTTTGTCTGCCAGGTGGCGTATCCCTGAAATAATGATAAAAACTGATCACGCCATGCACTTCGGCACGGGAAAGATTAAGGGCTGCGGCAATATCCGGAACGGTTTCGGCAGGAATATAGCCCAGCTCATCCTGTATCCCATGCAAAATTGGCAATAGTGCGCCTGGCTTGTCTTTAAGCGTGGCGATTATTTCTTGCACGTTTGCTTGCTTGGTGCCTGATTCAGTCATGATTATCTCAATATGGCGTATCCATCCTGATTAAATCAACAGCTATCCGTTGCTGTTGCGTATTTAGAGTGTCGGATAGCATAGCACAAGATATTTTAGGTGTAAAAATGCTATATATTAGACAAAAATAATAGTGTTTTTTTGAGGTGCATGTTTTTTTGATATTTAGCAAACCTACAAAACAGCCACAGCCACAAATTCAAGGATACTAGTTGTTCAACTCCAATGAATCTGTGGCAATAGTGAAAAGATGTATTTTAAACAAATAACTTTAAACTCGGTATATCTTAAAATCGTAACAATTTTTTTATTCTATTTCACAAAGCAACTTTTTTCAGCGGAAGCTTCCGCGTCTTTAAGCCGCTTTCTTAAATCTTTGGATTGTGCGGGATCACGCATTGCAGCACCAGCATCGCCCGTTTGACCTTTGCTTAAATAAGTAAAAGTTTTCGCGGACTCATACTCGGTGAAGCTCAGTTTTTCAGCAATTTTATCTATCTTACAACCGCAGGCATATTGACTGATGTAAGACAATCCACCATGTTGTGCAACACAGTTTAAAACATATTCAACACGGTCACGCGTAGGATAATCACTGACAAACAGTGCAGGCTCAGCCTGTTCTACCGGTTTTTCTGAAACCGTTGTACAGCCTGAAATCACGATAATAAAAGCGAAAAGGGTATGTTTAATTTTCATCGGTGAATATTTCATTTCCATTGGTCGGTAAGTTAAAAGTAGCCAGACTTTATAATTGTGTCGTCAAAGGCCTGGCAATTACAAATTCGAGACAGACACTGCTTGCAATAAACCGCAGGGTTGCGAGAATAGTCTATCCCAACAACAACTTCAACAAATACTCCTATCCAATATACCCTAGCATTATGGACAGTCAATCAAAAATAGCCGGCGTGGTTCTGGCGGGCGGCAGAGCCCGGCGCATGAGTAATCAGGATAAAGGGCTGGTGATTTTCAAAGGCAGACCGATGGTCAGTTATGCACTGGACGCCCTAGTTCCAGTTGCAGATTATGTTTTAATCAATGCCAACCGGAATATTGAGCAATACCGCCAATTCGGCTGGCCGGTGATTTGTGATCAAACGGACAACTTTGATGGTCCTTTGGCAGGTATATTAACTGCTATGATTCATACCAAGGCCGATATTTTTGTGATAATACCGTGTGACTCACCGTTCATCAAAGCCGTGCATTTACAAAAGTTATTATCGGTTGTTGCACAGAATAAAGCTGATTTAACGATCGCTTATGATGGCGAACGCATGCACCCGGTTTTTTTGGCAATAAATCCCTGCCTACAAAATAGCCTGCATGAGTATTTGGCAAAGGGTCAACGTAAAGTTATGAACTGGGTGTTGCAGCAGAACTTTGTACTGGTAGACTTTAAAGATGAGCCAGAAATTTTTAACAACATAAACTCCATGGACGATTTGGTTTCGTTTGAAACTGGTTCAACAAATGATCCCCTATGAAATACCCCTATAAACCACAGAACATATTATTATACTTGGCGCTAATCCAGTCTCACAGGTTTACTGTCGAACCTTGGCTTTTCCGGTATAATTGGCAACATTTTTAACTCAGGGTATAGGTGTTATGTCAGAAATCAATAAAGTGGTCTTGGCTTATTCTGGAGGTCTGGATACTTCGGTTATTCTCAAGTGGTTACAGGATGTTTATGAGTGCGAAGTCGTTACCTTCACAGCTGATTTGGGTCAGGGCGAAGAAGTCGAACCGGCTCGCGCCAAAGCCCAAGCTATGGGCATTAAAGATATTTACATCGAAGACTTACGTGAAGAGTTTGCACGTGATTACGTTTTCCCAATGTTTCGCGCCAATACAATTTACGAAGGTGAATATTTGCTGGGCACTTCGATTGCCCGTCCCTTAATTGCCAAAAGGCTAATTGAAATTGCCAATGAAACGGGCGCCAATGCTATCTCTCATGGCGCAACCGGTAAAGGTAACGACCAGGTAAGGTTTGAATTGGGCGCTTATGCCTTGCGTCCTGATATTCATGTGATTGCACCTTGGCGGGAATGGGAGTTAACTTCTCGTCAGACCTTGTTGGATTACGCTGAAAAACACAATATTCCAGTCGAAATGAAAAAAGGCAAAACATCGCCTTATTCAATGGATGCGAACTTACTGCACATTTCTTATGAAGGTCGCATTCTTGAAAATCCATGGACTGAGCCAGAAGAAGATATGTGGCGCTGGACGGTTTCACCGGAAGCGGCCCCTGATCAAGCCACTTACATTGAACTGACATACCTGAAAGGCGATATTGTCGCTATCGATGATGTGCCCTGTTCGCCCGCGACTGTGCTGGAGCAATTAAACAAAATTGCCGGCGCCAACGGTATTGGTCGGTTGGACATCGTTGAAAATCGCTATGTCGGCATGAAATCACGCGGCTGTTATGAAACGCCAGCCGGTACGGTAATGCTTAAGGCACATCGTGCAATTGAATCCTTAACGCTCGACAGAGAAGTCGCACATTTGAAAGATGAATTAATGCCCCGCTATGCATCGTTGATTTATAACGGCTACTGGTGGAGTCCTGAGCGAACCATGATGCAAACCATGATTGACGCATCACAAGTCAATGTTAATGGCAAAGTCAGATTGAAGCTTTACAAAGGCAATGTTGTTGTCGTTGGACGCGCCTCGGATACGGACAGTTTGTTTGATGAAAGTATCGCAACCTTTGAAGAAGATGGCGGTGCATATAACCAAAAAGATGCGGAAGGCTTTATTAAATTAAATGCTCTGAGAATGAGAATAGCGGCCGCAAAACGTTTAAAGTAACGCCGAATGCGTAGGTTACATCGCACCCACTTCCAAGTAATCGCTGGCTGTATCCTACGCAAAATCAATACCCAATAGAGATTTACGTACATAACGATTTCTGAGGCATGCGCATTGGAACGCGGCTTTTCATATGCTCCGAAATTTTCATAAACAATTGCTTAAATAATTTCGTCGCCGGTAACATACTTGGTAAAAAGTTTGAATGGTGTTTAAATTAAATTCAGGGTCTGCGATTTAAACTTGTATAATCGCGAATCAGGTAGAACGACTGACTACCCACAAGACTTATATTAAAAAAAATAATAATTATTCGGTCAGGATGCCGGGCATATTTTAAGTTTCCGGTTCTAGGAGAAGTAGGTAATGAAAGATATAGACAAGAACTTGCTGGTAGAAACCTTGCCTAGCAATCCTTCCAAGGTTCTGCAAAGTATAGATTCGCATCAGGCATTAATGAGAGTTAACAGATTACTGCTAACTATTGTTTGCTCATTGATGGTGGTTGTTTTGATAGCGGGCTTTTTATTGATACCAACCGAAAGTGTTATTAATCGCAAGATTATCACCTCTTCAGAGTCCTATGCAGCCGATATGAACCCTGTGGTGTCGGCTGAGGTTAATGAACTTAAAGGTAAGCTGGTAGGCTTGGTCAGCGGTTCAATTGAAAATAAATTAAACGCCTTGGAAGAAAGTCTCCGAGTAGGTTCTGTTTCCAGCTCTATAGGCACAATTGAAGACTTGAAAAGTGACCTGAAATTTTTACGTACTTATTCCGAACCCGTCCAAAAAAGCAAGGTAGTTGTGTCTAATGAGCAATTAATGCAGGAAATGTCCCAGTTAAAACGCCTGATTTATACAACACTAGCTTCATGCGGTTTAATGTTGGCCGCAGTCGCGGGTATCTGGATTAAAAATCGTAATCGGTTAACCTACAATGAAATAAAAACCAGCTATTTAGGAAATAAATCTAACTAAGCGGATTGCTGCTTGATTGCCCTGACCCCAAAAAAAAATTTTATCCATAAAAAAGCCGGCCAAAATCCAAGACTCAGGCCGGCTTTTTTTATACGGGTAATCCGGACTTAGTTGCCACCCAGATATTTGTACAATGCATCAACCGCTTGATCTTCGCCGTAACCAGCTTTAACAACGGCTGGGTTTTTCATGATTTCAGCGATTGCTTTAGGCATGCCACCTTTACCTTCTTTAAGAACGTTTTCAAATTTTGCTCTATCCAAAGAACCCGCTTTAATCAAAGCAGATAATTGTGGGTTTGAAGCGATATCATGGCAAGTGCCACAACCGCGACCAAAAGCGCGCTCATAAATCTTTTTACCAACATCACTGGCTTCGTCGGCAAATACTGAACCGCTTAAAGTGATTAAAGCAATACCAGCTAGTGTAGCTAATGATTTTTTCATGTTGACCTTCTCCTCTTGGTAGTAAAAAAGAACTGTTGGTTATTTATTAAGATAACAGTTCCGCTCAAAGTTAAACCGGCAAAGCATAGGGAATTTGACGGTAAAATTCAATTATTTTATTTATTTTTCCTGAGAAATCATTATTTCGTCTTAACAATGAGTTAATCAGCAGATAAATTAAAGCATAAAAGCTTAGCCGTTCATATAGCTAATCAAGCTTCCTGGTCTTAAACCAGCTTAATTTGTCATGTAACGTAACCACCGTACCAATAATAATTAAGGTGGGCGGCTTGATGTCCCTACTGACCACTTTGTCCGGCAAGGTTGCCAAGGTTCCGGTTACCACGCGCTGATTAACGGTGGTGCCTTGTTGCACGATCGCTATAGGCAAATCTTTGGGACTGCCGTGTGCAATCAGAGACTCGCAGATTTTCTCCAGACCAACCAGCCCCATATAAATAACAATAGTTTGATTGGGGGCTGCAAGTTGCGCCCAATTTAAGTTAATAGTATTGTCTTTTAAATGGCCGGTGACAAAAGTACAAGATTGCGCATGATCACGATGAGTCAAGGGTATACCTGCATAAGCTGCACAGCCCGACGCCGCCGTAATACCAGGTACAACCTGAAAATTAATGCCTTGCTGCATCAGGGTTTCGATTTCTTCACCTCCACGACCAAAGATAAACGGATCGCCACCTTTTAGACGCACCACCCGCTTTCCCGCTTTTGCCAGATCAGCGAGCAAGATATTAATAGATTCTTGCGGCAAGGCATGATCATGGCGTTGTTTGCCAACGTAAATTTTTTCTGAATCCCTGCGGGCAAGATCGAGTATCTCAGGTGAAACAAGACGGTCATAAACAACAACATCTGCCTGCTGCATTAAGCGCAATGCCCGAAAAGTCAACAAATCAGGAGCCCCAGGGCCTGCACCTATCAAATAAACTTCGCCGAAATTTGCATCAGGTTTTTGTTCGGCCAAAGTTTTTTCCAATTGAAGCTCTGCTTCTTTAATCAGCCCGGAAAATACCAGTTCGGCAATTGAACCTTGCAATATACTTTCCCAGAAAATTCTGCGTTGTGCAGGCTGTTTAAAATGCAACTTTACCTTATCTCTGAACTTGTCCGCCAGGCTTGCAAGATGACCATAGGCAGGAGGAATAACAGTTTCTATTTTGGCTCTGAGCAAGCGAGCCAATACAGGAGCAGCTCCACCTGAAGAAACTGCTGCAATAATGGGTGACCGGTCAATAATTGCAGGGAAAATAAAGCTGCAAAGCTCGGGATTATCGACAACATTAACCGGAATATTTTTCTCGGCAGCTGTTTTTGCGACCAGTTGATTAGTCTCTGCATTGTCAGTCGCCGATACCACCAATCGGAACTCACCAAGATCTTCAGGGACGAAGGATTTTTCCAGTAGCGTTAACCGATGGGAAGCCTCCTGACTTAATACTGTGTCACTAATCTCCCTGGCAATGACAGTAATGTTCGCACCGGCTCGAGACAATAATTCTATTTTGCGGGCGGCGATTTCGCCGGCACCTATCACCAGACATGGCTGATCTGTAAGTTTTAAGAATACGGGAAAATAATCCATTTAGGTATGATGATTCTTGGATTTAAAAGAGGGTGGTATTATAAGCACACCGAACTTGGATGAGAAAACTTAAAAGATCATGATCGAATTTAATCTGGAAGTAGATGCCAGCGGTTTAAATTGTCCGCTGCCCTTATTGCGACTGAAAAAAGCCTTGACGGTTGTGTCCAGTGGCGATGTTGTCAAAGTGATTGCAACCGATCCAGCCGCACATTTGGATTTTGGCGTTTTTTCCAATCAAACAGGGCACCTGATTATTCAATTGATAAAAGAAGCCAACAAGCAGATTTTTTATTTCAAAAAGAAATAGATGTTTTATTGAAACCAGCTTTCAGAGCCGCCTTCCAGGCCTTTAGCTTTAGTTCATATGTAAGTGAGGCATGCGCCGGACTTGTAGAAGGAAGGCGCAAGTAATTCACATCACCGGTGTTAACTAAAGGTAATACATACCGCCGATATGCCGACTCCGCTTTTGCTCCGTTAAAAAGCACTGTGTGGATTTTCTTGTGAGCCTGAAAAAACTTCTGAAAGTCATTAGCTGTCATGGAGTTAGCCTTTATATTCGCATCCAGACTGCCAATTCGTGCACAAGATTGCAATACATCCCAAAGTGCAATGTTGGCAACCGTCAATTCATCCAATCGAATTTCATAGGCACTTTCCTTGGAAAACCCCAAAGTCTCAGCCATTATTTTCCAGAAAACATTATGCCGATTTGCATAATACTGATTTTCTGCCAAGGACGCCTGCCCTGGCATACTGCCCAATATTAAAATTTCCGCATTGCACTCTGCAATCGGTTCAAAGCTGTAAATTAAAACTTTGTTACGAGAATCAGATACTACCGTGGGTGTATTTTTTATAGCCACACTATTCATAGATAACCTAATAAAATCAATAAACTAACAAGCCTTTATCTGTTTTGATACTTTCACAATATAACTTAAATTGAAAATTTGTAAAAAAAATATTAGCTGGTATATTTATCTAAATATTAAATTAAAGTTGAGTAGTATGCTCAGCAAGGAATGATTTAAATGCACCTTAAGTTTTCATTTGATACATCAAAACCGATTACAGGTGAAGCCAGCATTGAGATCAATAAATCGATTCAAGATGTTTTCTCTTATATTGGTGAGCATTTTTACGATAACTATCCTAAATGGTCTGTTGAAGTTGTTGAATTTGAGCCCTTGGATGGCAAGGAAGTTTTCATCGGCTCAAAAGCAAAACAAATTCGTAAAGACAACGGCACCGAAGTCGAATCTATTTTTGAAATTACCGATTACCAGCCTTCAATAAAACTTATATTTAAAGGTATAACTGAACCCTATAAACATAGCTACTTATTAGAAAGTGGCGCACAAGCCCAATCTACAAATTTGACGTTCCGTTTTGATTTATTGGAAGTCGAAGTCTTTATGCGTCCTTTTGCAAAACTGATACGATCTGCTATTGAAGATGGCGCAGAAAATACAGTTGAAAACATTAAAAATTTAATCGACACTGATTAAACATCATATCTTTACATACTTTTTATCAGTATAAATTAAATGATTTATAGATATATGCCCAGACTATTCAAGGGCTATGAAAAGTAAATCTTTAATGATAAAAACTATATATTCTTAATTACTATAAAAATTGGAGTTTAATCATGCCTTTTATTGTTGAAAAAGATAGCGGACTTATTCCGCAGGTACTTTCAGCCATTTTAGATGAATGTGTTAATGGGGTCACTTTGGCAGATCCCGATTTAGAAGATGCACCTATCATTTATGCTAATAAAGCCTTTGAGCGTTTAACCGGTTACAGCCAAGAAGACATTATTGGTGTTAATTGTCGCTTTCTTCAGGGTGAAGATAGAGATCAGGAAGCTCGCCGCCAAATCTCAGAAGCAATGAAAAATCATGAGGGAATTGAAGTAACCTTACGAAACTATAAGAAAGACGGTACATTGTTTCATAATCGTCTAAAAATAACGCCATTGTTTGATAGAAAAAAACGCGTTATTTATTATCTTGGCGTGCAATACGACATTACCGAACAGATAAGCGCAAGTAATGAAATAAAGGAACTGAATAACTTATTAAACGCAATGTCGAATAAATAAAAATAATGACCATCTTACAGATGAAGATAAGCTTATGACTACAAATGAAAGCTCCAATAGTGGCATGTATTTCAATGAAGGTTTATTCGCGCTTGCCATAGTCGCCTTTATTGTATTAATAGTTATCGAGAAGCGTAAACCTTACATTGAGTTCCCTCAAAAAATCTATAAAGACTCATTTGTTACCAACACCACCACTTTTTTGATCAACAATGTAATTTTAACCATTTTAAGGGCCTCATCGTTATTCCTTGTCGCTCAACAATTTGCCTCTTTTGGCTTATTAAGCAATTTAGATAATGGGCCGCTAAAATGGTTGCTCGCTTTTGCATTCTTTGACTTCGCAATTTATATTTGGCATGTAGCAAGCCACAAAAACGAGTATTTATGGCGCTTTCATAAAGTTCATCATAGCGATAAAGGATTTAATGTTTCTACCGGTTTTCGGTTTCATGTGATCGATTTGTTAATGGAAATTGTATATAAGTGCATATTTGTAGTTGTGATAGGCGTAAATGCTTATTTGGTTCTTTCGATTGAAATTATAGAATTGTTTTTTATATTATTTCATCATGCAAATATTCGTGTTCCTAACGAAGAATCTATTTCACAAATATTTATCACGCCCTCCTTACACAGAACACATCATTCTACTTTACGTAAAGAGCATGACAGTAACTATGGAATTGTCTTCTCATTATGGGACAGAATCTTTAGAACTCGACAAGAACTGATTCCTGTAAATATAGGCCTTGATTTAATTGAAGCTGAGAATTTCATACAACTTTTCTCTCTGGGATTTATTACTGAAATAAAAATAAAAAAAATATTGAGCTGGATTCCAAAAGGAAAAAAATAGTGATTTACACAACATCACCCAAACATTAATTATTGTTAGACTGGTAACTTTAGCAATGATAATAAAAACAAAAAATGAGATTCTTGCCAGTGAAATAACTGATCCTTCAATCTTTAAAGAACGGCGTAAAATAATTAAAGCCCTGTTCGCTACATTAGTTTCCAGTTCAGTAATATCCCCAAATCGTGTTCTAGCAGCTAACAATAACTCGGTTTGGAATAATCTATCAAAAGGCGATTTTTCTAATAATAAACTTACACCAACTCCAGCTGAACTTATAAAAAATTATACTAATTATTATGAGTTTTCTTTCAATAAAAAAGACTCTACAGAGTTGGCCCAACACCTGAAAATAGACCCTTGGTCTATAGAAGTTACTGGAGAAATAGAAAAACCTGGCACTTTTTACTTAGAAGATATTTTACGTCAGCAGGTTCTTCAAGAATTTATTTACCGGTTTCGGTGTGTAGAAGCCTGGTCTATGGTTGTACCTTGGGTTGGTTTTTCACTTGGCAATTTGTTAAAAACATTCAAACCGCTATCATCCGCATATTTCGTTAAATTTACTTCTGTTCATCAACCCGAAATAATGCCCAAACAACAAAATAATGCCATGCTCGAATGGCCTTATGTAGAAAGTTTACGAATTGATGAAGCGATGCATCCTCTGTCAATTTTTGCAGTTGGTATGTACGGTAATACTTTACCCAAACAAAATGGAGCTCCCTTACGTTTGGTTGTACCCTGGAAATATGGTTTTAAAAGCATTAAAGCCATAGTAAAAATTGAGTTCCTGAAGAGACCACCAATTAGCAGCTGGAGCAAGTCTGCTCCGGGTGAATATGGTTTTTACGCCAATGTAAATCCAGAGGTTCCTCATCCACGTTGGAGTCAAAATAGTGAGCGTCAATTAGGTAGCGGTCTTTTTACCCCACGTAGACAAACTGAGTTATTTAACGGTTATGGTGAACAAGTAGCTTCAATGTATAGCAATATGGACTTACGGCATTTTTTCTGATGGCGTTACGATTAAACAATTTGCGATCTTCGATTTTTTTTATTTGTTTAATACCATTCTTATGGTTGCTAGTTGATATTGTTTTCGATAATTTAGGTTCAAATCCAATACAAGCAATTCATATTCGCTTAGGTGATTGGTCCTTACGTTTTTTATGTTTAACGCTTACTATAACTCCAATACAAATAATTGCAAACTGGCGCGGCATGTCAGCCTATCGTCAAATGTTAGGTTTATATACATTTTTTTATGCCAGCTTACATATAATGACCTATATAATTGTTGATCAATTTTTTGTTTGGCATGTTATTGGCATTGATATTATAGAAAGCCCTTATATTTGGTTTGGTTTACTAGCGTATATCATTGTTTTTTTACTAGCCATAACCACGCCAAAATCGGCAAAAAAGCGCATGGGCAAGAATTGGAAAAAACTGCATCGTTTTATTTATCTTGCGGCAATTGGGGCAGTTGTACATTATTTCTGGCAACTAAAAGGAAATCTGGCAGATCCTTTGTTTTATTTAATCATAGTTACTTTATTGCTAGCTTTTCGTTTTCTAGTTTGGGTGAAAAATCGTAAGTTCAATAAAATGATGATCCCGACCAGAAAAAAGGCATTGGTCTTACCCGTAAGACAAATTGAAGCTTCTGAAGCCATTGTTGAGCAACGCGAATAGTGCTTGATATTGCGGGTTAAAGCGATGGCATTGCCAAATCTTCTCAAATAAAATAAACTCAATTGACTTGATTTTTAAATCTTAGGATTTAAATTTCGACTATCCTATGACGATAAACTCAAATAACTCAAACAATTTTATTGTTTTGTCATCTTTCTTCTTTCGCTATTGCTTTATTTAATTGGCAAGCAATGCTAAAGTAATTGCCAACCAAAAAGCTTGGTATTATTTTTTAACAACTTTTATTTAGGAGAATTAAATGGCTTTTGAACTTCCCGCTTTACCTTACGCTAAAGATGCTTTGGCACCACATATTTCTGTTGAAACTCTAGAGTTTCACCATGGCAAACATCATCAAACTTATGTGACCAATCTTAATAATCTGGTTCCTGGAACTGAATTTGAAGGCTTGTCTTTGGAAGAGATTATTCAAAAATCTTCTGGTGGTATTTTTAATAATGCCGCACAAATCTGGAATCATACTTTTTACTGGAACAGTTTGGCACCAAATGCGGGTGGCGAACCGACTGGTGCTTTAGCCGATGCTATCAACTCAACGTTTGGTTCTTTTGCTCAATTTAAAGAAGATTTCACTAAGTGTGCAGTGACAACGTTTGGTTCAGGCTGGGCATGGCTGGTAAAAAATGCTGATGGTAGCCTGGCCTTAGTCAGCACCAGCAATGCAGGTTGCCCTTTAACAACAGGTCAAACACCCTTATTGACTTGTGATGTTTGGGAACATGCTTATTACATTGATTTCCGCAATGCTCGTCCAGCTTATCTGGAAGCATTCTGGTCATTGGTTAACTGGGATTTTGCATCGGCAAACTTTTCAGCTTAACTTTTAAATGGTATAAAAACCTCCTGCGTCTATGATGCAGGAGGTTTTTTTATGTCCGAAATATAAAACTACAATTTTAATATACGGGTGGATTATGCTTAAAAAAATATTGATTTTATTGGCTTTATTGCAAGGCTCAGTTCACGCAGACATTTCAGTACCCGAACAGATTAAAGTCCCTGCTGGGTTTAAGCCGATTTTGATGGCACATGCAAAGGGTGACCAAATCTACCAATGCTCTCTGAATAATGGTGAATATATCTGGGAAGTTCAGGCACCTGATGCCAAACTGTTCGACGCACAAGGTAAGATTGTCGGGAATCACAGTGCCGGCCCACTATGGGAATATAAAGAAGGCAGTCAGGTCGTCGGCAAAGTACTAAAAAAACTTGATAAAACGCCTGAATCAGCAATTTCCTGGTTACTGGTCGAAGTCATTTCTCATAAGGGAAATGGTTTGTTTTCGAAAGTTGCTTACATTAACAGGATTAATACTGAAGGCGGTCTGCCGCCCTCTATCCCATGTAACGCTAATCATGTAGGCGGAGAAAAACGGATTAATTACAAAGCGGATTATATTTTTTATTCCAAATCACCCGAACATTCCTGAATCTTATTCGCCAAGCACCTGTTTTAAAAAAGGAATAGTCAACTTGCGCTTAGCTGCCAAGGACGCTTTATCCAGCTTTTCCAATAAGACCCATAAAGAAGCCAGATCTCTGGCGTAATGCGTCAACAGGAAACGACCGGTTTGTGGGGCAATTTCAAAACCCATTCGTTTAGCTTTGAAGACTAATACGGCTATTTTATCGTTATCAGTTAAAGGCTGAATTTTTAAGGTTAACCCCCAATTAAGACGGGTTTTAAGGTCAGGCAATTGAATGGTAATGCCATTTGGAGCAGAACAGGCAGAAATAATTAGCTTTTGGCCTCGATCACGATGCGCATTAAAGAAATTAAAAAAAGCCTGCTCCCACCGTGCGTTCCCGGCTATATGCTCAATATTATCAAAACAAACAACATCAGTCTCATCCAGTCCGTCCAGAATTGAAGGATCAAACTGGTTTATATTCGTTAAGTCAAAATAAAAAGACCTGAGATTTTGAAGATACGCCTGATGGCTGCAGGCTTGCAAAAGATGACTTTTACCTTGACCTGAATCACCCCAGAGGTAAATTTGCTGCTCACCTGTCCCGGCAACACAGTGCTGCAAGTGAGAGATAATTTCCTGTTGAGAACCCGGATAAAAATCACTAAAGGTTTGATTGGCCCTGAACTCAAAATGTAAGGGAAGTTGCTGCACCATGACCAGTTTTATTTACCCACAAAGCGCACATAGAATGTGGTGCCAAAAAAAAGCATCAAACTTAAGGCGACTTCAAGTAACGCATATAGCCTCTCGTCTGCATTAACATAGGCTTCAGCACTGCCGTGAAGAAAATAGATCAGGCTCACATAAGCCGCCCAGGCGCAACTTCTAGGCTTTCGATCCAGCAATCCGCGCATGGGCAGTAATAAAGGCGTAACCGCGACTATCAAAACCAGCGCCACCGGAAAATGGGTGGAAGGAACGAGGATGGTGTTCCAAAGCATCAACAAAATAAACAGTCCAAAAAAACCTGTCAAAGCCGTACTGTAATAATAAATGGGGTTAATTTTCATGGCTGATAAGTGCTTGTTAATAACGGGTGAATCTAAAAATACTAAAACTGTTTTAAACAAAGTGCCGTTTTAGCTAAGCGCGCACCGAGAGCTTTACATAAGGTTTTTTCATGGTCGCTTAAGCCGGCATGATCGGTGGCTACGTGACTGGGGCCATATGGCGTGCCACCTGAGGTAGTTTCACGTAACGCATGCTCGGTACTGGGCAAGCCCACAATCAGCATACCTTGATGTAACAGCGGTAACATCATCGATAACAAAGTACTTTCCTGGCCGCCATGCATGCTACCTGTTGAGGTAAAAACTCCCGCAGGCTTACCGGACAATGCACCTGAAAACCAGAGCTCAGTGGTACCATCAATAAAGTATTTTAGCGGCGCCGCCATATTGCCAAAATGGGTCGGACTGCCCAGCGCCAAACCGTCACAGGCTTTTAAATCATCCAGCGTTGCGTAAATAGCGCCATTGGCGGGAATGCTCTCGGCGGTTTTTTCGCAGACAGCCGAAATATCAGGGACGGTTCTTAGTATCGCTTCAGCTCCATCAACCGATTCGACACCTCTAGCAATATGGTTGGCCATTTCGGCAGTGGTGCCAGAGCGGGAGAAATACAAAATCAGAATTTTTATCATATTAGCTTATAAAATGGCGAGAACAGCTTCTGGTGGCCGACCAATAGCAGCCTTACCGTTAGCAAGAACAATTGGTCGTTCGATTAAAATAGGGTGAGTTATCATGGCGGTTATCAAAGTTTTTCTATCCAGAAAAACATCTTCAAGACCGTTGGCTTTATAGTTGACTTCTTTTTTGCGCATTAACTCGCGCGGCTCCATGCCCAGTTTTTGCAGAATATCCTCAAGCACTTCAGCGCTGGGAGGATTTTTAAGATATTCAACAATCTCTGGCTCAATGCCTTGTGCCTGTATAAGTTGCAAGGTCTGTCTTGATTTGCCGCAACGCGGATTATGATAAATCGTTACGCTCATGGATCGCCCGCTTCTTGAAATAAAAAAGCTATAATAGCATTTTTAATAAAACTCAGGCTTTGAAAAAGGCAATATAGATGATGGACAAAGTAAAGGATCGACTCAGACAATACTGGATTTTAGCGAGGTTTGACAAACCTATTGGTATTCTGATTTTATTGTGGCCTGCACTCTGGGCGCTTTGGGTGGCTAGTAACGGCAAACCCGACTTGCTGGTTTTAACTGTGATTTGTCTGGGCGTGGTTTTGATGCGTGCTGCCGGATGTGTGATTAATGACTATGCAGACCGTGACTTTGATCCACATGTAGAGCGCACTCAACAACGACCTATAGCCGCTGGCAAGGTGAAACCAAAAGAAGCTTTGATTGTTTTTGTAATTTTGTGTCTGCTTGCTTTTGGTCTAGTGTTATTGCTGAATATTTATACTATCCTGCTGTCGTTTATCGCCGCATTTTTGGCTGCCAGTTATCCGTTTATGAAACGATACACCCATTTGCCCCAGGCTTATTTAGGCATTGCCTTTGGTTGGGCCGTGCCGATGTCCTTTTCCGCACAAATTAACAGTATCCCTCCGGTCGCCTGGGTGATGTATCTGGCTGTGGTTTTGTGGGCTCTGGTTTATGACACTATGTATGCAATGGTTGATAAGGATGACGATTTAAAAATAGGCGTTAAATCGACCGCGATACTTTTTGGTGCTTACGATAGACACATTATGGCCGGCTTACAAATCATCATAATCGGCTTATTGATTGTTGTAGGACAAATTGCGCAGGCCAACTGGCCTTATTATGGTGGGCTTTTAATCGCTACAGGTTTGTCGGTGTATCAGCAGAAATTGATTTTTAATCGGGAAAGAGCGCTTTGTTTTAAAGCGTTTTTAAACAGTAACTGGTTTGGTTTGGCGGTATTTGTTGGGTTTGCATTTGATTATTGGCTACGAAACTCATAAGTCAATCACTGTTATGGACGACGCGCACAACTAAAGCGATTTTCCCAGTACTTATTTTTCAGACTGGATACCAACACCTTACCGGTACGTTGGCTGGGCGCATGAATAAAATCGTCATTATCGACATATATGCCGACATGAGAAAACGGTTTGCCATTGGTATTAAAAAAAACCAAATCACCGGAATGAAGTTCATTCTTTGGAACCTGAGCGAGGGATTGCGCCATACCCTGAGAAGTTCGCGGCAATGAGATGCCCTGATGCTCGTAAACATGCTTCACAAAACCACTGCAATCAAAGCCTTCATCAGGTGAACTCTTACCATAACGATAAGGAGCGCCTTGCAAACTCAAGGCATAACTGACCATCGGCAAACGATCTGCAGTTGGTTTGATTTCTGGAACACTGGCACAACCGGAAAACAATATTATCCCTAGAAGTAAAATACCCCTGTTAATAAAATCAAAATAATAGTTGGTATCGTAGCGCTTCAAGATAGACATAACCCTTTTGATACTAAATAAAAGTGCCTATAAGCATAGGCTATTCTCTCCTAAATGGCTATATCACAGAGAACATCTCGCACCAAACCCCGCGTAAAGATAGAATACTCATCTTTTACACTCATCACTGAGAGTGCTTTTATGAAATTTACTGCCTTTTTTTTAAGTCTGTGCCTTTTTGCTTCTGAAAACAGTTATGCCACAGAAAAAACCGTTATTCGTATCGGTGTTCAGGCTTTTGGTACTGTCGATTGGGAATTGGCCGCCTTGCAAACCAATGCCACAGAAGATTTTCAGGTGCAAATCGAACATTTAGCCAATGCCGAAGCGGGCAAAATTGCACTGCAGTCCGGTGCTGTTGATATGATTGTGTCTGACTGGATTTGGGTGTCCAGGATGCGTGCCAACGGCTCGGACTTTACCTTTTATCCGTATTCAAACACCTCCGGCGCTTTAATCGTAGAAAAAGACAGCCCTATCCTTTCTGTAAAAGATCTTAAAGGCAAGCGCCTCGGAATTGCAGGCGGCGAACTGGATAAAAACTGGCTATTGCTTCAGGCTTTGGCTGGGCAAGAGCAACTGGATTTGAATGCTTCGGTAGAAAAAACCTACGGTGCGCCACCGTTGATCAACGAACAACTTAAACAAAAACGCATAGATGCAGCGCTGACCTATTGGCATTTTGCCGCCCGACTTGAAGCCCAGAACTATCGACAGGTCATTGATGGAAAAAGCATTTTAAAAATTTTGGGCATTAAGGAAGAGGTCCCAAGCCTTGGTTATGTATTTAAACAAGGCTGGGCAAATGACCATAAACAGGCTGTGAACAATTTCTTTAAGGCCAGTAAACAAGCAAAAAATCAATTATGTACATCAGAAACCGCCTGGAAAAAAATCCTTCCTTTAACCCAGTCTGATGACTTATCCACTCAAGCAAAACTTCGCCAACGTTATTGCGAAGGCGGCATAGAACATTGGGGCGAAGCGGAACAGCTAGCCGCAGGTCGTATTTATACGATGCTACGCACTTTAAGCAATAATCTGCTAACGGGGCAATCTGAAAACCTGCAACAAGGCACTTTCTGGTCGGTTGAATAAGCATTGCCAAATCTGAAAAAAATTTTGCCTACCTTGTCCTTACTGGCTTTTTTAGCCATATGGCAAGGTGTTGCCGTTTATTTGAACAGTAACACCTTGCCGACTCCCGAAGCGGTTACCCAGGTTTTCTGGCAGGATTGCGTGTCGGGACAACTGCCTTTTCATCTAGGCGTTACCTTACTAAGACTTGTAGTCAGCTTTAGTATAGCAATGTTGCTGGGTTGCGCGATTGGAATAATGCTGGGCCGGAATAAAAAAATGGATGCCTTTTTTGATAACTGGCTGGTGATTTTCTTAAACGTCCCGGCACTGGTGACCATAATTTTATGCTACGTCTGGTTTGGGCTAGTTGAGTCCTCCGCAATTCTGGCGGTAGTCATCAACAAACTGCCCAATGTCATTGTAACAATCAGGGAAGGCACACGCTCATTGGATCAGGACTTACTGGACATGGCGCGCTGCTATCATTTCGGCAAGCGCAAAACTCTGGTTCACGTTATCTGGCCACAACTGCATCCCTTCGTAATGGGAGCTACCCGCTCCGGTCTGGCTTTAATTTGGAAAATCATTTTAGTTGTTGAACTATTAGGCCGTAGCAACGGCATGGGTTACCAATTGCATTTATTCTTTCAATTATTTGATGTTGCGAGTATTTTGGCTTATACCATTGCTTTTGTTGCGGTCATACAGCTGATAGAACTAATGATTTTAAAGCCGTTAGACAAAAAAGCACTGCGATGGCGAAGATGACTGACATTCAGATAAACATCAAAAATAAAACCTATCCGACAGCTACCCAAGCCAGTATCAGCAACTTTAAACTAGCGCTTAAATCCAACGAGTTTATCTGCCTGGTCGGTCCATCTGGCTGTGGAAAAACGACTCTATTAAATATTATTGCCAGTCTCGATAAAGATTACGATGGAGAGATTCTGGTAGGACAGCAACACGCATATCCCAAAATCGGCTACATTTTCCAAAATCCGCGCCTGTTACCTTGGCGAACCGTCAGGGAAAATATCGAACTGGTTTTAAATGAGCCGCAGCCTTCTGAAATAATTGATGAATTACTCGAGGTTATGCAATTAACGTCAGTGCAACAAGCCTATCCAGAAAGACTGTCATTAGGCATGAGCCGCCGCGTTGCGATCATCAGGGCATTTGCAGTTGACCCTGAAGTGTTATTGATGGATGAACCCTTTGTATCACTGGATGCGCCAACGGCAAGACAAGCCAGAGAATTATTACTCAAATTATGGCAACAACGTCCGCATACTGTTTTGTTCGTCACTCATGATTTACGTGAAGCCATTGCACTTGCCGATCGCCTGGTATTTTTGTCGTCATCGCCGATGCAGGTCATCAGTGAAATTACCATCCCCATTCCACGACAGGAACGCCACAATGAATCCGCTATTGAAACCTTCAGGCAACAGTTATTACTGAATCATCCTGAAATAAAACAGCTTTTATGACAACTTGAAGACGTTAAAAACAGTTGCGAATCGTTCAAAAATAATTGATACTCTTGGCCGTGAGCGGGGCAACCACAAGGGCTTGTCCATAAAGTACATCTACTAACCAAGGTTAAGAGCACATGAAAAAAGTAATTATCTCAGGACTGACAAGCACTGTTATTGCATTAGTTTCATTCTCTGCAAATGCGGGCGGAGCTGATCCCTACCCTGCTGCAAACTTCCAACCTAAAGTCATCTATGTTGACAAAGAAGCGGTAAAAGCAACGCCTGATTGCCAACCGCAAAAAACCGCTGAAAAGCAAACCGAATTCGACCCTAAATATCCGGCTGCCAGCTTTACACCTAAAGTCATTTATCCATAAACAAGTTTTTTGAAACAAAAAAAGGGGCTGAGTATTATAAGCCTCCTTTTTTATCGTGTTGTATTTTCAGACTTTACAGATAATTAAATAACGACAAGCCTTTCACTTTGGCAAAAGCTTGCTGAGAAGCCTGTAAAGCGGTTGTCTGTATTTGTAGATTACTAGCTGCCTGAGCATAATCAAGGTCTTGCGTCTGGGAAAGTGTGGCTTGGGTATCCAGAACGAATTTCCCATTTTGGGATTCCTGATTATCCAACGCGTTCAATCTTGTTCCAACACTGGTTTGAGCTTGCAAAAAGCTATCTTGTGCGGCAGCTAAATCAGTTAAAACATTGCCCAGTTGGCTTTGCAATGCCTGAGCAGGTAATACAGCATCAGCTCCTAATTTGCTTAGATTATTATTGGCTAAACTAAAGCCGGTATCATTTAGGAATGTACCGGCAGCATCATTAATTGTAATGTTTGAAGTAGAACCTGTAGCTACCGAAACAAATTCAAGGTTATTGCCATTGCTCCGGGCTTGAATAACGCCTCCATAGCCAGCGTCTGCAAGTTGTGTGTTAATCTCGGTTACAATATCTCCAAGACCAGCCATTTTTTTATTACTTAAATCTATTGTAACTGCTGGCAGTGTTGTTACAGATAAATCAAAAGTCGTGGTACCGGGTACTTGAGGCGGATTACTATAATCAAGTCCATACCTCAAAAACCGAGAACCGGTAATTTCAGCAGGACTGGCAGTAAAATTTGCACTTAAGCCATCCGATAAAGCCTTTAGAGTATTAAAGATACTTCTGTTGCCATTCTGATCTTTAGCCGGACTGCTGGATTTAATATTTCCAAACACATTAACTCCCAAATCACCATCAGCAACCTGACGAGAAGGTCCAATTTGCATCACCCTCTGTTGGGGGCCGCCCTGATAAACATAATCTCCGGTTGTTGCGTTTTGCGCAAAAGCGGGAATAGTTGCCAGATCTCCAGAAAAGATAAATTCACCATTGGCGTTTTTAGTATTTGCAACGCCTGCCATTTCTTGGATTAACTGATCTACTTCAGTTTTTATTGATAGTCTGTCGCTGGCATTTAACGTCGCATTCATTCCCTGAATGGTCAACTCCTTGGCACGATCTAGAATATTACCAGACGTTGTCAGTGCTGATTCTTCAATATTGAGTCGACCACGCGCCGTAGCAATATTATTTTGAAACTGGGTAGTTTTCGCTATCGTAGCATTTAAATCCAAGACTTTGACCGCCGCTGCAGGGTCATCGGAAGGCTTTAATATTCTGAGCCCAGAACCTAATTGCTGCTGTGTCTGCAGCATTTTGGCTTGCTGACTATTCATAGCGTTAACACTTAACTGCTGCGCCCAAGTTGTTGATATTCTCATTGCTATAACTCCTATCTAACTGCGCCAATCAAGGTATCAAATAAAGACTTAACTACCGCAATTGATTGCGCTGACGCTTGATATGCCTGTTGAAATTTAATCAAGTTAGCTGCCTCTTCATCCAGATTGACACCGGACAGACCTTCCCGGGAACCCTTGGCTTGATTTAACAAGGTTTGCTGTGCGGAAGAACTGACTTGGGCTGCCTGTGTCAAAGATCCGACGCTTGAGACAATTTGTCCGTAAGCATCATTAAAGCTTGCATTGCCGCCCACCATACCCAGCGTATTTTGAAGAGCCGCTAACTGCAATGCATTTCTATTGTCGCTAGGCATTGGGCCTTTGATAATAGATACCGGCAATTTCGTTACCGGATCAATTTCTACATTGGTAGCGGCAGCAATTTTACGTGGGTCGGTAATATTAACCCCGATTGTCTGGGCGGCATTGTAGGTAGGTCTGATTAAAAATTGATCCCCAAGTGATAGCGCTTTACCACCACTCATATCAACCTGCATATTAATGCCCGGCAAAGAGGTATTTGCGGTCGAAGCTGATAAGGTAAACACGCCACTTGCAGGAACGGTATCAGTCCCAGTCAGATTAATGACCTGATTATCACGAATCCGAGTCAAGGTATAACTTGTGCCTCCGGCATAGGTCAAACTAAAATCACTATAATCCAAATTTCCAACTGCACCGGGATTAACATTAGGATCTTGAAAACTTGCAGTAACGTTCGCTTTTCCAATATTCAGTGGACTTGCCAAAACTGGAACAGTTGTAATACCAGAGAAGAGATCAACACCTTGATTACCGGCCAAATCAAAGCCGCTCGCATGGATCGCATTAACAGAAATCGCCAACCCTGCCGCAACCCGCCCTAATTGTTGCTGTGCGGGATCCAGCACTTCATCTCTAAAGCTTAATGCGCCGCCCAAGGAACCACCACTAATCTGACCGGTAATATCATTAGTACCCATCGTGGTCTTGATTCCAATTCCCAACTTACTTGGATCTAACTGAGACTGAAAGGTGGTAAATTCCGCAGCCCCATTTTTAAGCACCAGCGCCTGTCCATTTCCGATGAAAACACTTGAACTACCATCTGTTTGATGGACAACAGAAACATTAACGATTGCAGCCAATTTTGAGATTAACGCATCCTGCTTATCCAACAAGTCATTAGGCTGTTTCAAGCCCTGACCTTTACCCAGACCAGCGGAAATTTGTACATTAAGATCAGCTATCGATTTGGCCAAAGAATTAATATCATTAACCTTGGAGCTCATATCATTGTTGTTCTGGGTACGAATCGCTTCAAACTGACTGCTCATCGTGTTCAAACTTTGCGCTAACGTGTCAGCATTAGCTAACAAGACCTGCCTGGATGGAATTGAAGTTGGATCATTGGCGACTTCGTTTGCCGCATTAAAAAAACTGTTCAGAACCGTTGCTATGCCTGTACTCGGATCGGCCATTAAATTATCAACGCGCGTTGAAAGTTGCTGATATTGATCCGCTTCGCCAAAGGCAGAAAGACTTGAATTTAATTGTTTGGTAATAAATTGGTCATAACTTCGAGAGATATTATTAACATTTACGCCCTGACCAACATAGCCATCACCGGTCAATTGAGACGGATTGGTACTCTGCTCAACGCGTTGACGACTGTAACCGTCCGTATTGACATTGGAAATATTATTCTGCACTGTCTCCAATGAACGCTGTGCGGCCATCAACCCTGACAATGATGTAGCTAATAATCCACTCATGATAGCGTCCTGTTCTTGGAGTTAGACACAAAACTTAATTTGGTCATTGGTTCATCGCCATTATTACATCCGGCTCAAAGTCAGACATGGCGTTACCTTGATAGATACTGATAATCTTTTCGGCATATTTAGGATCAGTCGCATAACCCGCCCTTTGTAATTCGTGCATGTATTGTTCCGCATTACCCACTTTCTTTAAGGCTTCGCTATAACGGGGATTACTTTTTATGAAATCTACGTAATCTTTAAAACTTTCCTGAAATGAATCATAAGACCTAAAACCGGCATTCACTTTTTTGGCAATGCCTTGATCAAATTCGAGTGTGGCGACTTGCGCCTGTTTACCCTGCCAGGCTTTATCAGCCTTGATATTAAACAAATTGTAACTATTGCTACCATTGCCATTTTGTATGACTGAGCGTCCCCAACCTGTTTCAAGTGCGGCCTGTGCCAAAATCACTTTGGGTTCTACGCCCAATTCCTTAGCGGCTTGAACGGCTAAAGGATGCAAACGTCTTACAAACTCTTCAGCGGACTGTATCGGCTGCGTGTGATCTTCCTTTAATTGGATTGGAAGTTCAGTTATTTGACCCAACAGACTTCGATCCTGATTGTAAGGTGTCACCATAACCTGACCATCGGTGGAACTGCCGCTTACTCTCTCCGATTTATTCTGTATCTGCCAATTAGGTGAATTTGCCTGGACTGACCCGCGTGATAAGCCACTCGATCTATTCAAATCATCTTCAACATTCTGCTTGTCAGTGTCTGGCTTATTGCGGCTTAACTGCTTAACGATCATATCTGCCAAACCAACGCCTGGCGAACCTGACAAATGTACTGCTAACTGCTGATCATACATATCGTTATAAAACTTGCTTTGGTCGTTATCCATGGCACCATCTGCCAACTTTGCGGCACGCATACTTTTAAGTACATTGCTTAAAAAAATTGATTCAAATTGCTTGGCAACTTCTTTCAACGCTTCCGGCGACTCTTTTTTGGCCTGACCTTTTAATTTGGCCAGACCATTAAAGTCCGTATAAACATCTGCACTTTGAGCACTTAACATAACAACCTCCGCTTAAATTAAATTGCCGTTAGGTAAATCTAATTTAGCTTTAAATAACCATTAACTCAGCATGTAAGGAACCGGCCGATCTCAATGCTTCGAGAATTGCCACCAAATCACTTGGTGCTGCGCCTACCTCATTGACCGCCTTAACAATTTCGTCCAGAGACACACCGGGATTGAAAACGAACATGTGATTCTTTTCTTCTGTAACCTTTATATTGGACTTTGGCGTAACGGCTGTTTGACCACCGGAAAAAGCGTTGGGCTGACTAACTTGTGGTGATTCGCTGATAGTAACCGTCAAACTGCCATGAGATACCGCCGCTGGCTGAACTCTAACTTTACCGTTAATCACAACGGTACCGGTACGGGAGTTAATAATTACCCGTGCAGGCGCATCATCGGGTATCACCAGCATATTTTCCACTACTGAAGCAAAAGACACTTTTTGATTGGGATTTACTGGTGCACTAACCCTAACTGAGGTTGCGTCAATAGCTTTAGCGGTATTTTCGCCCAATACCTTGTTTATTGATTCTGCCATTCGATTCGCTGTCGTAAAATCAGGACTGTGCAAATCAAAAATTAACGCATCACCTTCTGTAAAAGACGTATTTACTGTACGTTCGACAATTGCGCCATTAGGAATTCGTCCCACATTAGGGTTGTTAACAGTAAGACTCGATCCATCCTGACCTGAAGCACTCAAACCACTCACAATCAAACTGCCCTGGGCAATCGCGTAAACCTGTCCATCAGCTCCTTTTAGCGGACTCATTAACAGCGAGCCACCCCGCAAACTTTTTGCATCACCGATTGAAGATACTGTAACGTCAATGGATTGGCCAGACTTGGCAAATGCCGGTAACTCGGCCTGAATAGCAACAGCTGCAATATTCTTTGCTTTGGGATCTACACCAGGAGGTAAAGTAATACCCAGACGTGTCATCATGTTACGTAAACTTTGTCCGGTAAACGTAGTTTTATCGCCTGAGGTTGCCAGGCCGACAACCAAACCGTAACCTACCAATTGATTGCTTCGTACACCTTCAATCGAAGCAATATCTTTAATGCGCTCGGCAAAAACCGATCCGCTAATCATTGCGCTCATAACGAAAAGCAAAAGGTTGCGCTTATTTAAAATGTTCATATCAAAATCCTTATGCTAGAAGGGAAACCACGGGCTTTGAACTATCCTTGCCAACCAGCCCATTTTACTTGCATCAGCGATAGCACCTTCACCCACATACATAATGGTTACATCGGCTACTTTGTCTGAGGTAATAATATTGGAAGTACTTATGTCTACAGGTCTGACGATACCAGATAACCGGATAAATTCGTCACCTTGATTCAACGTAACTCTTTTTTCGCCCCGTACACTCAAATTGCCATTGGGTAACAACTCAACAACAGTTACAGAAATATTACCGCTTAAACTGTTACTTTGATCAGCAGCCCCCGTTCCGGTAAACTTTTTGGTCGAGGAAAGCTCCGTTTTAACATCATTTCCGGTCAGAACCGAAGCCGCCATTCCGAAAAGCGTAGGCGCTGAAACCGACATTTGGTTATCTTTAGTGGTACTAAGATCATCATCTTTTTTAGCCTGGGTTTTCTCCAGCAGGGTAATGGTTAAAATGTCCCCTACCCTTTTTGCCGTTTGATCTTCAAACAGCCGCGAGTCATAACCCGCCTGATAAATTGAACCGCTACTTTGTGCCGGCGGCCTTAAATCAGACGGAGCGACCGGAGCAAAAGCAGGGTCTCTTTGAGGTATTGTGGTACAAGCCGGCAGCGCAGCAAGTAAGCCCACAAGAAGGCAAGGAGCAGAAAAATTGCGGCTATTTATCGAAAAACCTGTTTTCTTAGTCATCACACGCCCCCATCAACTTATAATTTTTGCGTTACAAAAGACAGCATCTGGTCAGTTGTTGAAATTGCTTTGGAGTTCATTTCATAAGCCCTTTGCGTTTCAATCATATTAACCAATTCTTCAACAACATTGACATTCGATGTTTCCAGAGAGCCTTGATTTAAAGTCCCGAATTCAGCCTGCCCCGGAGTTCCAACGAGAGGCGCACCACTGGCACCCGACTCCCGGAAAAGGTTGGAGCCAACGGCCTCCAGTCCTGTGGGATTGATAAAATTTGCGGTCTGAATCTGCCCTAGCACCGACGGGGTTGTCGCGTTAGGTAGCAACGCAGAGACTGAGCCATCAGATCCGATACTTACACTCAAGGCACCAGAAGGAATGGTAATAGCCGGATTTAAAAGCAAACCATCCGAAGTAACTAACTGTCCGGTTGAATCTAACTTTAAAGAACCGTCACGAGTGTAGTTAATATCGCCGTTCGGCATGGTAATTTGTAAAAACCCCCGGCCATTTATTGCCACATCCAAAGAATTGCCGGTCTGTTGGACATTACCCTGGGTATGAAGCTTTTCTGTACCCACGGTTTTTACCCCGGTTCCTAACTGTAAACCTGTTGGCAGCTGTGTATTTTGCGTAGATTGAGCGCCGACCTGTCGAATATTCTGATACATCAGATCTTCAAAAATAGCCCTTCCGCTTTTAAAACCGGTAGTATTAACGTTCGCCAGGTTATTGGAAATAACCGCCATTCTTGTTTGCTGGGCATCCAGACCGGTTTTAGCTACCCATAATGCACGTTCTGTCATGATATTCTCCTAAGTGCCAATTTATTGTCTTACTTAAAACTAAAGCATGGTTTATGCCACTTTTAATATATCAACTACAAAGGAAACGAAAACATTCTGAATGGTTTAATATGATTGGGGTGATTTATAAAATCCCCTGTATGACAAAAAGCGCACTTGGCTACTTTCAATGGACGGCTATTCACCACGAAGAAATATAGGCTTAATTCTTCGTATCTTCCCAACGATGCTGCATTTAAAAATTTACCCGGATTTACAGCATCAGTATTTTTCTATTACATTTGCATCAACTTGGCGCTAGCGGCCGAATTATCATCGACGCTTTTCATCACCTTGGTTTGTAACTCAAAATTTCTGGACAGTTCGATCATATCAACCATCGCTGTAAGACCATTGACGTTACTGCCTTCCAGAACGCCCTGCGCCAGACTGACATCAGCATTGGCCGCTACCGGTTTACCATCCTTGGCATGCATTAAACCATCTTCGGA
>CAILCX010000134.1 GCA_903832775.1 uncultured Methylobacter sp.
CTAAAATATCTAACACTCACATCTCAAGGTTCTATTAATGCCCATTTCGCTCGTCGTTCTTGAAAGCATAATCCGCGAAGCCGGTTCTATCGCCATGACTCATTTTAAGGATCTGAAAAATCTGGAGGTAACCAAAAAAAGTCCACGCGACCTGGTCACCGATGCCGACGTTGCCGTTGAAGCTTTTTTACAGAACGAATTGGCCAAGCATTACCCACAATTCGGTTTTTGGGGAGAAGAGAGCGGGCAAAGCGCCAATCAAACCAGTCGCTGGATCGTCGACCCGATTGATGGAACGCATTCGTTTTCAAGAGGCCAGTATTTTTGGGCCATCAGTGTCGCGCTGGAAATTGATCAGGAACTTGTCTTCGGAGCCGTTTACGCACCTGCACTGAATGATTATTATGCCGCTGAAAAAGGCAAGGGAGCCTGGAAAAATGGAGAATCAATTTCTGTCTCTAACGAAAGCAATCTTGCTGATGCAATGATTGCAACCGGATTTGCCTGCTTACGCTCTTACCTGAAAGATAACAATCTGGAACGATTCTGCAGGATTGCAGAGATAACAACCGGTCAACGTCGCTTTGGCTCAGCGGCAATCGATTTATGCTTGGTTGCGGATGGCCAGGTTGATGCATTTTGGGAACAGGAATTAAACCTGTATGACGTCGCAGCCGGCGCCTTGATTGCCAGCGAGGCAGGCGCTACGATTACTGATTTTAAGGGGAATAAAGGAATCTTTCCAAAGCAGATCTTGGCGACTAATGGGAAGATATTTAATGAGATACTGTTGTTGATGTAATATTTTACTAATGCTGAATCGCCAAAAGACATAAAAACCATCCAAGCCCGCGAAGGATTGGATGGTTTTTATTGGAGTGCAATTTTACTGGTTCTGCGCTGTACGCGTAACCTAAACTGGAAAAAAAGCTTTGAGAATTAAAGCCATTACTGCGCCAAGCATAATTCCCAACATCCATTCTATTAATGTCAATTCACTCTTGACCTGCTCGAATCGGGACTCTATCTTTAGTTCCAATTCTCGAATATCTCGCTTACTTGCAAGCTCTGCTTCACCCGATGCGTCACGAAAAGCATCTGCAACAGCCTCTGCTTGATTAATGGGAAAACCAGCCGACTCCAATTTGCGTACAAACTTCAAAGTATCAAAAGTAATTGTCGCCATGACAACCTCCAATAATTTCGATAGATTTACAGTGTAGCATAGTCATTAAAAAACTACCCGAGTTGCGTAGGGTGAGCAACACTTTTTTGTCCCCCAATAAAATTAAAAGCTCTCATAAAAAAACCTTTCAACCCCGTGAAGGATTGGATGGTTTGTATTGGCGTGAGATTTGGCAGGTTGTGCGATTAACCGCGTGGGCAGAAAAGCGCTGCCCACCCTACCCTTCTATCACATCTTTTTGCAACCTGATTCCCATCCTAATTGACAACTAATCTTAAAATCGCTTTTTGCTAGTTTCACCAATCCTGATTTTTCATAACTCAGAGCTCTAAAATAATAGGCCCTAGCATTCTTGTTATCCAAATCAACAGACTTTGAATATTCAACAATCGCCGCTGTGTAATCATCAACATTATACAGCGCAGCACCTAAACCCATATGATAGTACGAGTTATTAGGTTGTAAATGAATTGCCACGGTGAAATCCGCAATTGCTTCACGATAGAGCTTTGTATTAGTCAACGCAGTTCCACGGTTGTTATAGATTCTATCTACACCCGGCAAGTTATGTTTATTTTGAACGAGCGATTCCGCATCATCCCATAGCAATAAAGGATGCGAAAAAGTTTTGAGCCGATCGACAGAAAATATAGCAAAAATAACTGAGATCATTAAAAGCAGTATGATAGCTGAGCGTGATTTTAATTGTTCAATCAATAAGGGCATCGCTATAAAAATACCTGGCATCCAAAGATAACTTCGATACAACACAAAAGATTCCTGAATACGCACGGTAGTAAATTCAGTAAAAAATAACAACCATGGAAACAACAATGCGAGTCCTAGTAAACCTTTTCTTCCTCGTTGAAATAATAACCAAGCCGCTATAACTCCATATCCAAGATAAGCCAATAAAGCCAGTAAGTAGGGTGAAAATATATTGGTTGCAAATGGCTCACGCATATCTGCCGACATCCATGCTGGATTAGGTAATAACCACAAACCTAGATATTTAAAAAATAGTCCAGATTGGGTAACACTACTCATGGCGTGAGGGTTTGCAACATTAAGCTCCCCCAACATTTCCGGCGCAGCAATTTCATAAACTTTTCCATACAAGCCTATTTTCTGTCCGATTACAAACAGTGCGATGGCAAAATATGCTGCAAATACCCAACACAAGGTCTTTCGAGGGGCTTTTATCAAGCCTGAGAGTAACACTGTAAGCGCCAATATCACGGCAGGTAACATAATAACGTGCTCTTTACATAGCACTGCCAGCAAATACAGAACTACACTTACCCCAAGCCAACGCCGACTATTCGTCGTAATGCCTTGTATATAAGCATTCATAGCCAACAAACCAAATAAAGTTGCCATGACAATAGTGCGCTGAATCAAATAACCAGCCGCATACACAGCTACCGGATGCCAGACAAAAATAAGCGCCGAAAAGAAAGCGATCCAGTACAACGGCATGACATCTTGTTTTACAGGCACCACAAAAACCAATTTATAAAGCTTCGCTAAAAAGTGAAACATCGCTATCCCAACAACTCCATGTAACAACAATGCTTCTATACGGAAATTAATAAGTTCCAATCCAAAGTATTTACCAGTCCAGGCAATTGTGGCGTAAGGCAGCCAACGAATTTCGAGAGGACGAAAGGAGCTAACGAAAGTTTCCAAAGTTCTGGCACCAACACCAAAAAAGTAGACATCGTCAAATAAAATGGGATTCCACAGAAAGCCACCATAAACCACGGCTACGGCAATTAAAAGAATGACTGAGAAAAAGCGTATAACCTGATTCTTCATGGCGATCTCTTTAAATATAAAACCATCCAATCCCGCGAAGAATTGAATGGTTTGTGTTGGCGTGCGATTTGACAGGATATGCGATGTACGCGTAGGCAGAAAAATACTGCCCACTCTACCCGAATAACCCCATATATAAACCCCAATTGGCACAAATAAAAAACCCCCAGTTCCTTATAAGAGCTGGGGGTTTGTGTGCGATTCAACGCATTTTTTGCGTTGTTTGAAAAGGTAGAGAGTAACTATTACCTAGACTCTCCCTTATTTCACTTAGCAAATAGCAGCTGCTACGCAAGAACCACCCTTAACCCAAGTTACTTTGCCTTCTGTTGACGCAGTTGGGGTCAAGGTAAAATCTTTGCTATCAACAGCAGCAGCCCCTGTCGCTGTAATTACACCAGCCGTACTAACAGTCATACTAGTATAAGCACCACTAGCTGCCGGCATTGCAGGCACGCCTAAAGAACCGAAGGCAATACCAGCAATTGTTCCTGGAGTAGTCGCACATGAACCATCTTGTACGCAGACTTCGATGGCTAACTTAACTCCTTGCGTGGCAAGAACAACCTCGGTAAATTTGGCTTTTTTGGTATACGTTGTATAGGCAGGCAGCGCAATCGACGCCAAGATACCAATGATCGCCACAACGATCATTAATTCGATTAAGGTAAAACCTTGTTGTGCTTTTTTCATAGATAATGTGTTCATAATTAAATCCTCGTTGGGTGAAAAACAATCTTCACAAAGACAAATGCAGATGTTGTGCCAATTAAATCAGCACTGTGCATTTTTATTTTCAGAAAGCCTGCATTGCTCGAAACAACTACTTTGCTTTTATGTGTAGGCGACTGTAGTCGCCCCACATAACACCTATAGAAAATGCGTTACAGTCAAAATGCCCGTCAAAAATCTGCGCCATGCTAAAATGCCCATTAAAAACCTGTGCCACTCACAGTCCACTGACTTAATCCGGGGATGACAATGCTACGCATCAGCCTGCAAGCCGCCACTACGCTAACCGAATGGAGTCTACGCACCATTAGACGCCGCATTGCCGACGGCACGGTAAAATGCGCCGCCGATGAGCAGGCTTCTTATAAAACCATGCTCTGTTTCGATTCGATCAAATACGATTTTTGCGTTGCCCTTACTCCAGAAGACCTTAATCTTATCGAAAGTGCCGATGCCGGAGATTCAAACGCACAAACTGATCTGGCTTTGCTTTTTTTACAACAAAATAAACCGAAAAGCGCCATTTATTGGCTGGAATTAGCCGCCAAGCAACAATTTACCGATGCCATGCAGTTACTGGGACGTTGTTATCTGGAAGGTTACGGTTTAGCTAAAGACGAAAATCTTGCCCTTATGTGGATATCCAAAGCCGCGTCATTGGATCATTCGATAGCAATTGAGCAAATTCAGGCGATACGACAGGGCTAAATAACCTCAATTTAACCAAAATCGGGCACATCAAAAAAATAATGCAACCTGATTTATGTTGCTATAAAATGCGCATAACAAGCCAATATCTCAGGTACCCCATAATGCCGACTATAGCCCCTACCAAAAAAGCAACCAACATTACTCTCTCGTCAGATGTACTGTCCGAGGCAAAAGCATTGGGTATTAATATCTCACAGTCTTGCGACCAATTCTTGCGTGAACTGGTGCGTACTGAGCGAGAACGGCGCTGGCAACAGGATAACGCAGACTTTATCGCCGCTTATAACAAGATTGTAGCGAGCGAAGGTTTACCGCTGGATTCATGGCGAACATTTTAATATGGCGCAATTTGATGTCTTTAGAAATAATGGGGAACACGCTGAAGTGA
>CAILCX010000135.1 GCA_903832775.1 uncultured Methylobacter sp.
CATAATACCCAACATGAAGACCATGCGATGTTGTTACGCTGGGATCTTGAACATCCAGGTCAAACCACACGTTTTGCTACACCGATCCCCGACTGGAATGGCGTCACTTATATTCCGAGTGTCAGCTTACCGACTGTTAAATCCGGTGATGTGACGGCAAAGGCAAAGTTTGTATTACCATAGGCAGTAAGTTGCGGAGGTTGGGTTAACAGCTTTTTTGTTAACCCAACTTATTGTTGCCAATAAGTTTGAAAGGTCGGTTTGCCAAATGGATGGCAATCCGGCCTTTTTATTATTTACCATTTAAGATTACAGTTTGAAAGGCTGGGTTAACAACCTTATCGTTAACCCAACATTCCTATGTAAAAAATTTAGAGTGTTAAAAAGCTCAGGTTGCCGAATTTACGTTAATCTGACCTTTTTAATATTGGCCATTCACTAGTTAGTGATTTTGGGAGCGCACTTACAATCCCAAGCACATTCTTCGGCTCACTGCTGTAGCGAATTTGAGATGAGCAGCGGGATCAAATGGAGAGTCTATATTTCGTGCCAAATTTGAAGCTTGCCAAAGTGCCGGTAGTGAAGACGGTTTAGGCCAGACTAGCTGATTAACGGCAAAGATCCGGTAGCGCTTAATTTGTAAAAGAAATATAAAGAGTTTCACATGCCTAATTTGCGTCTTCAAGACAGTAAAGTAGATGAGGTGATTGGGTATTTTGAAGAAAAAGACAAGGCGGTTAAAGAGTAGTTTGCGGCCTGGGCGTATAAGGCTTTACTTATACATCCAACAAAAATAGCTTTGTAGAATGGGTTGCCTTTATCAAACTTTGAATTTAGCGGGTTCTTTTAAAAAGTTTACAAAGATCTAGGCTTAACTTTAGAAATTAACTTACAAACAGGATCAATCGCGTCAATTAAGGTCAGTCAATTGATCAAACTTATCCTCCTGTCTGCTACCGAGCAACGTGAGGGCAATGGTCAAACAATAGATAGCGATCAGGCCTAGGCTTGATCTCTCTTAATCCAGTTGTTTAACCTCTATTAATTAATCGTAAAAAACGAAAAAATTAAAAACAGTGCCCTCTTAAATGGACAACATCCTGATTATATTTCAAACTCAGATCGCTGGTGACCCAAATTAAGCAATTCCTGCATCCATTTTGGCGCCACACCACGGCCAGTCCAGGTTTTATCATTATCTACCGGGTGAATATATTTAATGGGAACTTTTACTCCTTTACGAACCGATTTTTTCTCAGTTTCATGGATTTCAACATTAACATTAATGGAAGCCGCCAAATCTCTAATCTGTGAAATAACTTCCTTATGAATAAGAGCCTGTTTATTCTTTAATACTTTTTCCACATTTTCAATAATAGACTCTAAATCATGAATCGATAGGTGTTTATACTCTGTCATAATTGCCTCTTTAAAAATAAAAATTAATTGAACTAGATTCAATTTTAAAATTAAAATAACTAAAAGGCAATATATATTACTTAATTTATAGTATCTAATATTATTTAACTTCGAATGTTTTCTCGCTTAATATTCGATTAGTCTGATCAAACATTCTTACAGTCCACTTCCCTTTATCCTGCTCAGACAATAACTTTCTACTGGAAGTACGCCATGTATCGCCCAGTATATCAATCGACTGCCTTGAAACACGCGAACCATTTTTCAACCATTCATGGTGAACCTGACCGCCTTTCATCGCTTTTATTTCAGTAAAATAATAAATCCAGGTTGGCTTTTTACCACTAATTTTTACCGTTCCTGCTATTTCACCTGCAGGTTCTTTATTACTTACCGAGTAAGTTAACAAAGACCTCGTAACATTATTTATAGGGTCATGCCCCTTAGTATTTTTTTCAATAACCGATTTCTTTACAGATTCTGGACCTGGAGTTTGTTTGTTTTTATGGGAGAGTTCCTTATTGGGATTAACTGAAGGCTTAACTTCGGAACCCAATGACCTTACAGACTCGGTATTTTTTATAAAAGAATCTTTAATATCAAGTGGTGGAGATACTTCTTTTTTAATTTCAGGCAAAGCTAAAACAACATTATCTGATTCAAGTTTTTGCCCCTCCCTATTGCTAAAATATATCAACGAAAGCAAAACAAGAATCACAGCACCCGCGGCAAATGCTATCCTCTTGACATTCCATTCTGTTATTATCCGTGGTGCCAAATGCCTTTCGACTTTTCCTGAAACCGGATAATTAACTTTTATTACAATATTTCTTTTGTCTGCCATAAAATCAAACTCTAAGTGAAAATGATGAACGAACCTTGTTAAATCCAAGAACCCGATTTTTTATCAATGTACGTGTTAAACATTGGTAATATACTACTTAAACTGTTCAGACAAAGACAAAATCCTTACCGATCAAATTGGACGCCAATAATGAGTAAGCTGCTTAAACTTTTTCAAGATTCTTCTTCATTCTATGGCAGCAATGCCACTTTTGTTGAAAATTTATACGAACAATTTCTCGAAGACCCGGATTCAGTAGAGGCAAGCTGGCAAAAACAATTTAGTGAAATACATAACGGCACAGAATTTGAGACTCCTCACAGTCCTGTCGTTGAGCGTTTCGCCCAACTTGCACTTAAATCGGAAGGCAGGCTGGCTAAATTACAGGGCTTTACCGAAGAAAGTGTCAAAAAACAATCGGCTGTTGCCCGACTTGTTAATCACTACCGGGTTCGCGGTCATCAGATTGCCAGCAACAATCCATTGGGTAAAACCTTGCCCCCCCCTCCCGACATGGATCCTACTTACTATGGCCTTTCTGAACCAGACATGGATACCCTGTTCGATACGGGCTCACTCTATGGGGTAAACCGCTTGCCTTTACGCGATATTATTGCCAACCTGAAGGCAATTTACTGCGGTAGCATCGGTTCTGAATACATGCACATCGTCGACACACAGGTCAGACGCTGGATTATAAACCGCCTGGAAAGCGCCAAATCCAACCTGGAACTGGAGCCTGAAAAAAAACGCTGGTTACTTGAACTGCTTACCGCTGCGGAAGGCATTGAAAGCCACTTGCACAATCGTTTTGTCGGCCAAAAACGCTTTTCTCTGGAGGGTGGCGAATCGCTGATTCCAATTCTGGACGAATTGATTCAAGGTTTTGGAAGCAAAGGCGTTAATGAAATAGTAATCGGCATGGCGCATCGTGGCCGCTTGAATGTGCTGGTCAACATTCTTGGAAAAAGTCCTGCCAGTCTGTTTAATGATTTTGCCGGTACCTCACCACTTTCGCCGGGCGTCAGCACCGGTGACGTAAAATATCACATGGGTTTTTCTTCGGATATCAGCACACCGGGTGGCCCTGTACATTTAACACTGGCCTTCAACCCCTCGCATCTGGAGATCATCAACCCGGTTGTCGAAGGCTCGGTTAAAGCACGTCAGGACAGAGCCGGTGAAAACGGCACCAACACGGTCATTCCTATCTTGATACATGGCGATGCGGCATTTTCCGGTCAAGGCATCATCATGGAAACCTTGAACATGTCACAAACCCGCGCTTTCTCCACAGGCGGTACTGTTCATATTGTCATCAACAACCAAATCGGCTTCACTACAAGCAATCCTCAGGATGCTCGCTCGACCTTATATTGCACCGATGTTGCCAGCATGATTCAGGCCCCGGTGTTTCATGTCAATGGCGATGATCCTGATGCCGTTATCTTTGTCACCAAACTGGCCTTGGATTACCGCATGATTTTCAAAAAGGACGTGGTTATCGACCTTATTTGTTACAGACGCCTGGGGCATAATGAAGCCGACGAGCCGTCAACCACTCAACCGTTGATGTATAAAAAAATTCGCAAACTGAAAACGACGCGAAAACTATATGCTGAAAAACTGATTAAAGACGGACTCATTTCTGCGCAGCAAGTAACTGAAATGGAATCAAACTACCAACAATTACTGGAAGACGGAACTGTTGTTTCCAAATCTATTTTAAACAATGGTCCTTATCCTTACACAAACCAATGGAACAACTTTCTTAACACCAACTGGAACGTTGCCTGTAACACTTCAGTAACGATGGAGCATTTGCGCTTTTGTAATGACAGAATGCAACGCTTACCTACCGGCTTTGAGTTACATCCCAGAGTCGAAAAAGTCATGGAAAATCGCCGTAAAATGGCGGCAGGAGCCATGCCACTGGACTGGGGCTTTGCCGAAAATATGGCCTATGCAACTCTGCTGATGGATAAATACCACGTCCGTCTCACCGGACAAGACGTAGGGCGCGGCACTTTTGTGCATCGCCATGCGGTTTTGCATAGTCAAATACAAAATAAGACCTATACGCCGATTAAGCATCTGGACAAAGATCAAGGCACTGCACAGATTTTCGACTCACTGCTTTCTGAAGCCGGCGTATTAGGTTTTGAGTATGGTTACAGCACCACGATGCCGAATACCCTGGTTATTTGGGAAGCCCAATTCGGCGATTTTGCCAATGGCGCACAAGTAGTTATCGATCAATTTATAAGCTCCGGAGAAACTAAATGGGGTCGTATGTGTCACTTGGTCATGTTGTTACCACACGGATTTGAAGGTCAGGGTCCTGAACACTCGTCGGCTCGCCTGGAACGCTATCTTCAACTCTGTGCTGAACATAATATTCAAGTTTGCTGCCCAACAACGCCCGCACAAATATTTCATTTGCTGCGTCGCCAAATGCTGCGTCCCTATCGAAAGCCACTGATAGTAATGAGTCCGAAAAGTTTATTGCGCCATAAACTTGCAGTTTCTACGCTTGAAGATCTTACCAACGGGCAATTTATGCCGGTGATTGGCGAGCAAGACGACATCAACCCAAAAAAAGTCACACACCTGGTTATGTGTGCCGGCAAAGTCTATTACGATCTGATCGAAACCAGGCGCCAGGATGATCTTAAACACGTTGCTATTGCCCGCATCGAGCAACTTTATCCCTTCCCGGATGAGTTATTCAAAGCAGAAGTTGCTAAATACCCTCAACTTAAAGAATTTATCTGGTGCCAGGAAGAACCACAAAATCAAGGCGCCTGGTATCAATCAAACCATCACTTTCGTGTTAATCTTTCTCCCAAAATCGGTATCTCCTATGCAGGTCGAGATGCATCGGCAGCACCCGCTGTCGGTAATTTCCGCGTGCATATAGAACAACAAAAAGCTGTCGTTAAATCGGCGCTCTACGGCAAATCTTCAGGAAAATAATAATGAGCATTGAAGTCCTAGTCCCTCACCTACCCGAATCTGTTTCTGATGCAACACTGATTACCTGGCATAAACAGGCCGGTGACACTGTCATTAAAAACGAAAATCTCGTTGATCTTGAAACAGACAAAGTGGTGCTTGAAGTGCCGGCTCCGGAATCAGGCGTTTTAATCAAGCTACTAAAAAGTGACGGCTCGATTGTGCTTGGTGGCGAAGTATTAGCCTTGCTGGAACCTAGCATCCTGAAACCTGGCGAACAAAGTGATAGCTCCATTTCAGAATCCGAAAATGAAGAATCAGACATACCTTTAAGCCCTTCAGTACGCAGACTAATTACTGAAAATGCGCTGGATCCTTCTTTAATAAAAGGCTCAGGAAAAGAGGGACGCCTGACTAAAGTCGACGTTTTGGATTATCTGCATAAAAATACGCTACAAGAAGCGCAACTCATCGCACCAGCGGCCGCTGCTCCAATTGCCCCAACAAAAACGGTCGAAATACCAGCGGTTATTAAAAGTGAAACTGCAAGCAGCGGGCTTTTAAATCTAAGACCTGAACAACGTGTTCCGATGACCCGACTCAGGGCCAAAGTGGCAGAACGCCTGTTACAGGCACAGCAAAATGCAGCCATGCTGACTACTTTTAATGAAGTCAACATGCAAAACGTAATTGATCTTCGTAATCAGTACAAAGAACGCTTTGATCAAAAGCATCATGTCAAACTTGGCTTTATGTCTTTCTTTGTTAAAGCGTCGATTGAAGCTTTAAAACGCTTCCCAGCGATAAACGCCTCCATTGATGAAAACGATATTATCTACCACGGCTATTATGACATTGGCATTGCTGTCAGCACTGAGCGAGGCCTGATTGTGCCAGTCTTGCGCGACGCCGATCAACTGGACTTTGCCGGCATCGAACAAAGTATTGTCGAATTTGGTGCAAAAACCAAAGCGGGTGCCTTGACCTACGAAGATCTGAAAGGCGGCACCTTTACCATTACCAACGGCGGTATCTTCGGTTCCATGTTATCGACGCCCATACTTAATCCACCACAATGCGCAATTTTAGGGATGCACGCCATCAAGGAACGCCCTGTGGTCGAAAACGGGCAAATTGTTATCAGACCTATCATGTACCTGGCGTTGTCTTATGACCATCGCCTGGTTGACGGTCGTGAAGCCGTGCAATTTTTAGTTACCATCAAAGAATGTTTGGAATCGCCAGCCCACCTTTTGTTGAACATCTAAAACCATGCCAATCAAAAAAACGCAATTGTATGACGTCATAGTTATAGGTGCTGGTCCGGCCGGTTACTCAAGCGCTATTCGCTGCGCAGAGCTTGGCCTGAAAACCGCGTGCATTGATAACTGGCTTGATAAAAAAGGCCAAAGCAGTCTGGGCGGCACTTATCTTAACGCTGGCTGTGTTGCGTCTATTGCATTACTGGAATCCGCTAAAATCTACGAGTTACTAACAAACAATATCAAGGAGCACGGTATAGAGGCTGAGACTATTTCTTTGGATATTGCGTTGATGATGCAACGCAAAAACCAGATTGTTGCCAATCTCAGCCAGCAAATAGCCGATGCGTTTTCTACACACAATATTGCTCATATACAGGCCGAGGCAAAAATAATTTCAGAACGACTAGTCGAAATAACCCCAACTGACCGGTCCGCTACGTCAATACTCGAAGCCAAACACATCATTCTGGCAACCGGTTCATCGCCGATAGATTTGGCCTGTGCCCCCATAGATAACGAATTTATTATTGATTCCACCATGGCTTTAAATCTCCATCAAGTACCTAAGCGCCTGGCAATCATTGGCGCCGGTATTATTGGACTTGAATTGGCTAGCATCTGGAGCCGATTAGGTGCTGAAACAATTCTGTTGGAAGCTCAGGAATCATTTTTAAGTTTCGCTGATCAGCAAATTGCCCAAAAGGCTTATCGCATCTATTCCGAGCAGGGACTTGAACTACGCTTGGGCACTCGAGTCATTTCTGCCAAAAAAGGCAGCAAAAAAGTGACTGTTGAATATCAGGACAGTGAAGGAACGCATGCTCTGCGAGTCGATAAACTGATCGTGGCATCGGGTCGAAAACCCAACACCGAAAACCTGGCGGCAGCTGAAGCTAATTTACTGCTTGATGAAAATGGCTATATTCATGTCGATGAAAACTGTCGAACTAATTTGCCTGGGGTATATGCCATTGGTGACCTGACTTTACTGGGCCCCATGATTGCTCATAAAGGCATCGAAGAAGGTCTGTTTGTTGCTGAACAAATTGCTGGCATTCATAACTCAGTCAACTACAACGTCTTGCCCAGTGTTGTGTTTACAGACCCTGAAATCGCCTGGGTAGGTCAGACTGAACAAGCGTTGAAAGCGATGGGTGAATCCATCAAAATTGGTATTTTTAAAATAAAAGATACCGCACGGGGACAAGCTATCAGTAAAACTGAAGGCATGGTAAAGATCATCACTCATGCTGAAACTGATACCATCCTCGGGGTTCATATCATAGCCTCTCAAGCCTCGGAAATGATTGCCGAAGCCGTGCTGGCCATGGAGTTCTCGGCTAATAGTGAAGACCTGGTCAGAACCATACATGCCCACCCTACCCTTTCCAAAGCCATACATGGCGCAGCGCTGGCGCTTAAAAACAAGGTTTAGCTAACTACAAAACAAAAAAAATTAAAGAAGGTTCCACGGCGTCTTTCAGGATCATTCTGTGGTATTTGCAATAATCCTGTGTATCCGTTTAGAGCTAATTGCAATAATTATCAAAATAAATGGAATTGAAATACCTTCAACAATAACCGGATTAATTTTCCAACCTCCAACATGGAAGGCTTCGGCTATTTTACCAATAAGACTGGCGGCATAATAAGTGATCGCGACCATCGAAATACCCTCAACCATTTGCTGCATCCGCAACTGCATCTTTGCTCGTAAAGCCATTGATGTAAGCAAACCCTGATTTTGTTTTTCGATAATAATATCAACACGCGTTCGAAGCAACTGACTGGCGTTACTAACTCTTTCAGAAAGCAGGGTAAATCGGTGCGAGGTAGATTGACAGGTATTGATAGCCGGTTCCAGTCGCCGCTTTATAAACTCGCCCAGGGTCTGAATACCCTGAATTCTAACTTCGCGTAAATCATTAACCCGTTGTTCGACCAATTGGTAATAGGCACTGGCGGCGGCAAAACGGAAGTGATTACTAGAGATATAATTTTCAACTTCAGCCGCGAGAGTGGTTAGTTCATCCAGTAATTCACCATCGTTATGATCAGCCAGCGTCATTGAATTAGTAATGGTATATAACTGCCGATCACATTTTTTTAATGCAGGATATAGTTTTCGTGCGATTGGAAAAGCCAGCAACGCCAGGACGCGATAAACCTCAATTTCAAACAAACGTTGCAATAAACGCCCCGCCTGCTCTGCTCTCAATCCATGATTAATAATCAAAAATCGGCTAAACCCGTCAACGTGTATACGAAAATCTGTAAATACTGAGGCAGCCCCGCCTGTTACTTTTGAACCAATCACCGGATTACCGTCAAACCAGTCAGAAAATAACGACAAGTCCATGTTCTCCTGATAGTTAATATCGCTCGGTGAAACAATGGTTGCATGAACCGCAACGATAACTTGCCCTGTTAATTGGGACAACCAATCGAGCGGAACCTTTTTTAAGGCAGAATCCTCAAAAGGATCATTCGGCGTATCATGCACATAGAAGCTGTAAGCACTAAATTCGCCATGTTGTTCCCAGCGTATTTGAAAAGAATTAAAAGTTGCACTAAAGTGATCCGCTTCCTTTTCAGGGGGAGCCAGTCCGAATCTTTGGCAAAGTGTTGCTAAATGCACTCGTTCCTGCATTTTTTCGTCACTGGAAAGTAATAACGCCAGATGACTGGCCCTAACAGGCAAGTCAAGATTAAACGGGGCTCGGGCATGAACTTCGTTATGAAGAACAAAACGTTGCGGGTGGTTACCGGGGATGGGGAATAAAGTCGTCACAGTTGTTCTTTTAAACTAAGGATTAATGTCTCTAATTTAACCTAAAAACTTCAATTCCGCTCGGCTAATATTTGAGACTTGACACGTTTTAACTCTAAATTCGAAGATCCCAAACACCCTAAACCGACTCTTTGCCCCAAGTTAACCACAGAAAATATCACCTTAGATTTTTACTCTTTTAATATTTCTGCAAAAAAAAATATAATGCGGTATAATCCCCTGATAAACAAACACATTTCTCCGCGCTTTGGCGCCTTCTAGCTTCCAACAGGTAAATACATGTCCAATGATGTTTCTCCAATACCCTCTTTCCGTGATTTAGCTCTGATCGAACCGGTGCTAAGAGCACTGGAAGATGTCGGTTATGAAACACCTTCTCCAATACAAGCACAAACCATCCCGCTCCTACTAAAAGGTAAAGACGTTCTGGGGCAAGCACAAACAGGAACCGGCAAAACTGCCGCTTTTGCGTTACCAATATTATCGCGCATTGACCTTAATAAAAAAGACCCGCAAGTTTTGGTGCTGGCACCAACACGTGAATTGGCTATTCAGGTAGCCGAAGCGTTTCAGCGTTATGCCTCACATTTAAAGGGCTTTCATGTTCTGCCAATTTACGGCGGACAAGATTACAGCACCCAGTTACGACAGCTAAAACGCGGCGCTCATGTCGTTGTCGGTACTCCGGGTCGGGTTATGGACCACATGCGCAAAGGAACGCTAAATCTTAAAGGTTTAAGCTACCTGGTTCTTGATGAAGCCGATGAAATGCTACGCATGGGTTTCATTGATGACGTGGAATGGATTCTGGAACAAATCCCGGAACAAAGGCAAATCGCGTTGTTTTCTGCAACCATGCCTTCCGTTATACGTAAAATTGCCCAGCAATATCTGAAAGATCCTGAGCATATCACCATTAAAGTCACCACGGCCTCCGCTGAAAATATCCGTCAACGCTATTGGCTGGTAAGTGGTGTGCATAAACTGGATGCATTGACCCGAATTCTGGAAGCAGAAACTTTTGACGGCATGATTATCTTCGTCAGAACTAAAACTGCAACCGTTGAACTGGCAGAAAAACTGGAAGCGCGCGGTTATTCCGCCGCAGCGATTAATGGCGATATGTCTCAAGCGCTTCGTGAACGCGCTATTACCAACCTGAAAAACGGCAAACTGGATATCTTGATTGCGACTGACGTTGCCGCTCGTGGATTGGATGTAGACCGTATTACTCATGTCGTTAACTATGACATACCTTACGATACAGAATCTTATGTTCACCGTATCGGAAGAACAGGTCGTGCCGGACGAACTGGCGACGCTATTTTGTTTATTGCCCCCAGAGAAAGAAATCTGCTGGCTAATATCGAAAAAGCGACCAAGCAAAAAGTTGAAGAAATGGGTTTACCTTCAACAGAAGTTATCAATAACAAACGTATTGCCCGTTTCAAACAAAACATTACCGATACGCTAGCCGCGGAAGAACTGAGCTTCTTCAGCCAGTTGATCGAACAATTCCAGCAAGAGCATAATGTATCTGCACTGGAAATAGCTTCAGCACTGGCTAAACTGGTACAGGGCAACACGCCTTTATTAATGCAGAATCTGCCAAAAAGGCCAAAAGATAGCCGTGACGACAGACCTTCACGAGATGATCGCCCCTCAAGATCCGAACGATCTGACAGACCCCAAAAAGACCGCAAACCAAAGCGTGTATTCCCCGGTGGCGCAGATATTGAAATGGAAACCTATCGGATTGAAGTTGGACATAATCATGGCGTTAAGCCGGGTAACATCGTCGGCGCTATAGCCAATGAATCCGGAATTGATGGTGATCATATTGCCCGCATCAGAATCCAGGATGACTACAGTACGGTTGAATTACCGGCAGGCATTCCCAAGGAATTATTTGAGGAATTGAAAAAAGTCAGAGTAGCTGGCCAACAACTCAATATTTCAAAAATGAGTGAAGGCGCAAAAAAAGCGGCCAAAGATGACGATGACGCAAAAAAAGTAGACAAAAGCAAAAAAAGAGTTGGTTCAACGTCCAGACGGGCAAAACCGAAAGCCGAAGATTAATTATTGACCCTAAAACCACGAAGTGAAGGAAAAGATTTAGATTTTCACTTCCTTCGTGATTTTACCGACTTACAGATTCCAGATACACTCAACCCCAGATTTTTCAATTGCCTCCAAACCCTGTTGATGGGCTATTAATTCCTCTTCCGAACAGCTAATGACTTTTAAAGCAGGTCGATCTTTCATCACATATTTTATCTGGCTTTTTAGCTGATCCGACTCCGCTTGAGATTCATCAAGCAAAGAAGACTGTCCACCGGTCATCAACAAAAACACATCCGCCAGAATTTCAGCATCAAGCAACGCGCCATGTAATTCTCGGTGACTATTATCGATACTATAACGCTTACACAAGGCATCCAGACTATTCCGCTGTCCCGGATGCTTTTTTCTGGCATAGGCCAGAGTATCAAATACCTTGCTGTATTCGGTTACCGCTCCTATGTGATTATTCAACTTTGAGAATTCGGCATTGATAAAACCGACATCAAATGGCGCATTATGAATAATCAATTCAGCGCCCTGAATAAAAGCAATAAAGTCCTCGGCAATACCTGAGAATACTGGCTTATCTGCCAAAAACTGATTGGTGATACCATGAACCTCAATAGCCCCGACATCAATAATCCGCTCAGGATTAATATACGTATGAAAACGCCTGCCGGTTAAACGACGATTGACGACTTCCACGCAACCAATCTCGATAATTCTATGTCCTTCCTGAGGATTTAAACCGGTAGTCTCAGTGTCTAAAACCACCAATCGATTTGTAAACGTACGTTTATCCATATGCAAGCTTCCTGTTTAATCAATTTACCCTAAGCTGTGAATGACTATATGACTAGCATTTACCCAATTTTTATTTTCAAGTATAAATGTTTTAAATCAACACTTCTTATTAATTCAATAATTCAGACTGTTAAGTAGCCACTAACAAAAGTTGACGCTATCTTTCATCAATTTTCTGTTAGAATTTAATCTTAGCGTTTAGTGTTTACAGCTATCAAGCACAAAACTTTCTTTAAAGAATTTCAGAAAATCTTGTTATGACTATCAAAAAACAACAACCTGACAGAAGCAAACTGGACCAAATCGTAACCGAAGCACGCCGCTCCCAGGAACTGAGAGAACAATCATATCGCGGCCAGGCTCTTAAATTATATCCTTGGGTTTGTGGTCGTTGCGCCAGAGAATTTGACCACAAAAATCTGACCGAGTTGACAGTGCACCATAAAAACCACAATCACGATGAAAATCCGTCGGATGGTAGCAACTGGGAATTATTATGTCTTTATTGTCACGACAATGAACATTCAAGATACGAAGAAACTCGCTTTGATGGCGCTAAAACTGATAAATCATCCAGCAATACTGCAACTCACAATCCCTTTGCTGATTTAAAATCCATGCTGGGTAACAAAAAATAAGCGCTTGAAGTCATTTAAAGCGAGTTTGTCTTTGATAAAAACCGCGCCGTTGAATTTCAAAACCATTTCTACAACAGGATTCAATCAGATAATCCCGAAATTGGGGATAATTCTGTTCAAAAAAGATCCCGTATTTAAAGGGTAACGGAATAGCTGAAATCAAATCGCCAGGAAACAGTTCCACAAACTCAGCTTCCTGGAAATTACGTTGTTTATTAAAGGTATGCACAACCTGCCCATTAAGGAAAAAACTTTCGCCCTGATCAAAAAAAGCGTAATTTTAAGGTGGTGGTTTATTTTCAGGGACTGATTACTATAAATTGCAACGCCCTGTTTACTTACGTTAATTATTTTTACCGGCTGAAACGGGTTTAAAAAAACAGGCGTTTCTTTCATAACGAACTTGTTGCCGAGATGACTTCGCTTCCATAACGCGCCTGTAAGCTGGATTAAATAATCGCCCCTTCATTATGAAACCAATTTGATTAGTCTGGTTAAATTGCTGATTGTTGATTCAAAAACGCATGAAAAGGATTTAGCGCACATAATAGGGCCAAAGCTGCCAATTATCTATACGTATCAATACCTAAACCAATTCCCCAAATGGTAAATAAACCAGCGTACAAAAAACTTTTTATCAAGGGCACCCCAACGGCAACCCTCTATAAAATTAACAATTATTTTAAATTATCGATCAACACATCAGCAAACTCGCTGCATTTAACTTCCGTCGCCCCGTCCATCAACCGGGCAAAATCATAAGTCACCTGTTTGCTGGCAATGGCAGCGTCCATTGCTTTAATTACCGCATCAGCCGCCTCAGTCCAACCCATATAACGAAGCATCATTTCGCCTGACAGGATTAACGAACCGGGATTAACTTTATCCAGGTCGGCATATTTTGGCGCAGTTCCATGAGTCGCCTCAAAAACGGCGGTGCCCGTCTGATAATTAATATTGCCACCGGGCGCAATGCCAATACCACCAACTTGTGCCGCCAAGGCATCAGATAAATAATCGCCATTTAAATTTAAAGTTGCGATCACATCAAAATCTTCAGGACGGGTCAGTACTTGCTGCAAGGTAATGTCCGCGATGGCGTCTTTGATTAAGATACACCCATTTGCCAGCGCATCAGCCTGAGCTTTATTGGCTGCCTCTGCGCCAAATTCGGCAAGCGTTTTTTCCCATTGCCCCCAGGTATAGACCTGCTCAGGATATTCTCGTTCGGCCAGTTTGTAAGCCCAGTTCCGAAAAGCACCTTCAGTAAACTTCATAATATTGCCTTTATGGACAATGGTAAGAGATTTACGTTTATTGGTAATCGCATAGTCAATAGCCGAACGGACAAGACGTTCGGTGCCTTCCTGCGACACTGGCTTAATACCAATACCCGATGATTCAGGAAAACGGATTTTTGCATACTGCTTGGGAAAGTTCTCTTTTAACAGCTGCAAAAAAAGCAACACCTCATCACTACCTTGTTCAAACTCGATACCGGCGTATATATCTTCAGTATTTTCCCGAAAGATAACCATATCGACAGCGCTCGGATTTTTTACCGGCGAGGGAACGCCGCTAAACCACCTTACCGGTCTTAAACAAACATACATATCAAGCAGTTGGCGTAAGGCAACATTTAAAGAGCTAATCCCACCGCCTATTGGGGTCGTTAAAGGCCCTTTAATGGACACCAAAAAATTTTTACAGGCATCGACAGTTTCATCAGGTAACCAGGTATTTTTAAGTCGATAAGCCTTTTCACCGGCATACACTTCCATCCAGTGAATTTTCTTTTGTCCCGAATAAGCATAGGAAACTGCCGCATCCAAAACACGAACCGTGGCGCGCCAAATATCAGGGCCGGTACCATCACCTTCAATAAAAGGAATGATCGGATTGTCCGGCACCAGTAAAACACCGTTGTGCATGGTGATAGCACTGCCGTTTGAGGGGGGATTGAGAGTAAAGCCAGCCATAACATCTCCTTATAAATAACACAAAATATGCAACATAAGGTAGTGACGTCGCAACGCACCAAAAGCAGGCGTATTAAGCGACGTCTCCACGGACTTTTTCCATCATAACAAATGCAAAGCGATTTGTACCTTTTAACCTCCAAGACTGGATAAATACAGGCTTATGGCACTATAATTGATTGAACAGCTTTTTTTAACCCATGGAGAAGTAAATGCATATAGTTACATTGATAAAAGGTGATGGTATTGGTCCATCAATAATGAATGAAGCTGTCAAAGTGATTGACGCATCGGGCGTAAAAATTCAGTGGGAAGAAGCACATGCCGGCATGGCCGCTTTTGAAAAATTTGGCACACCGCTGCCAGATGAAACAATGGCCTCAATTGATAAAACCCGCCTGGCCTTTAAAGGCCCGTTAACCACGGGTGTTGGTGGCTCGGGTTTTAGAAGCATCAACGTGGCATTGCGCCAAAAGTATGAGCTGTATGCCAATGTCCGGCCCGCTAAAAGCTGGCCCGGTGTAAAAACCCGTTACGACGACGTTGACATTGTTATCGTTCGGGAAAATACCGAAGGACTGTATGCGGGACTTGAGCATTATCTGACCCCTAAAAAAGACATCGCCGAAAGCCTGGCTGTTGTTACCCGAGCCGGTTCGGAACGCGTCATTGAATATGCTTTTAAATATGCGCGGGATAACAAGCGCAAAAAAGTCACCGTTTGCCATAAAGCCAATATTTTAAAATTCACTCAAGGACTATTTTTGGATGTCGCTAGAGAAACTGCGGCGCGCTATCCCGACATCCAGTTTGACGAAAAAATTATTGATGCAGCCTGTATGCACATGGTTATGGACCCGTCTCAGTATGATGTTATCGTTTGTACCAATATGTTCGGCGATATTTTGTCCGATTTGACCGCAGGATTGGTAGGCGGCTTGGGCTTGATTCCAGGCGCCAATATCGGTAATGATGCTGCCTTGTTTGAGGCTGTTCATGGCAGCGCACCCGACATCACCGGCAAAAACCTGGCAAATCCTACTGCCGTTATCATGGCTGGCGTGATGATGTTGGATTATCTTGGCGAACACGAAGCCGCAGCGAAAATAAAAACTGCCGTTGAAAAAGTGGTTAACGAAGGAAAATTTGTAACGCCGGATCTTAATCCCCAATCAACTTGCGGAACCATTGAAATGGGCAATGCGATTGTTGAGGCGATGCAGTAATTACCTCAACTAATTGACATCGAAATAATTACATTTTTTTGTTGAGTTACCTGCAGCATTTCAATGGAATGTTGCAGGTAATGTATCTGGAGGTTTTATGCAGTCGACTGTTGCTACACGCCTACAAAAACATCGGGCCGGCTTACGCGCTTCCGGTCTTCGACCCGTACAAATTTGGGTGCTGGACACAAAAAACAATGACTTTGCCAATGAATGTCGACGTCAATCGCTTACTCTGCGTGAAGACTCCCAAGAAGCAGAGACCTTATCTTGGCTTGGAGCTGCTGCCGATACCGAGGGCTGGGAGTGAGGTGTGGCGATTTGGTTACTATTGTTTTGCAAGGTGCTTATGGCAAACCACGACCCGTTCTAATTATTCAATCCGATCTATTTGCAGAGCACACCTCTGTTACCCTTCTCCCTATAACCAGCGAATTACGAGGCACGCCACTATTTCGAATTCCAATTAAACCAAGTGAAAGCAATGGCCTACGCAAACTGTCTCAAGTTATGGTTGATAAAGTGCAAACCGTACCTCGAGAAAAACTCGGACAAGCATTTGGTCACCTTGCCGAAGAAGACCTGCAGGTCATTAACTGGACACTTGCAGTGTTTCTGGGCGTTGTCTAATCCCGTTTTAAACCCTCTTCCCCAAGGAATCCCCCATGCTAGAAAACTACCGTAAACATATAGCAGAACGCGCCGCTGAAGGCATAGTGCCCAAACCGCTTGAGGCTGAACAAGTCACAGCGCTGGTTGAGCTGATTAAACAGCCACCCGCTACCGAACAAGAGTTTATTCTTGATTTACTGGCTAACCGCGTTCCTGCGGGCGTTGATGAAGCGGCTTATGTCAAAGCCGGCTTTTTGGCCGCTATCGCTAAAGGCGAAATCAGTTCCCCGATTCTTGATGCAGCACGGGCAACTGAATTACTGGGCACCATGCTCGGCGGTTATAACATTGCACCATTAATCGAATTACTCGATAACGATGCCTTAGCCCCTGTCGCCGCTAAAGCACTTTCGCATACATTGCTGATCTTTGACGCATTTCATGATGTCCAGCAAAAAGCAGACGCGGGCAATGTCTATGCAAAACAGGTACTAACTTCCTGGGCCGAAGCCGAATGGTATACCAACAAACCCAAAGTCCCCGAAAAACTGACCGTTACCGTTTTCAAAGTTACCGGCGAAACCAATACCGATGATTTGTCACCAGCTCCCGACGCCTGGTCGCGGCCTGATATTCCGCTGCATGCCAAAGCCATGCTCAAAATTCCGCGTGTAGGCATTACTAACGCAGAACAACAAATTACTGAACTTAAGCAAAAAGGTTTTCCGGTCGCTTATGTTGGCGATGTGGTTGGAACCGGCTCGTCACGTAAATCGGCGACCAATTCGGTATTGTGGTTCATGGGCAATGACATTCCCTATATTCCCAACAAGCGCGAAGGCGGCGTTTGTATCGGCACTAAAATCGCACCGATTTTCTTTAACACCATGGAAGATTCCGGCGCCCTGCCCTTTGAATGCGATGTCAGCAACCTGGCGATGGGCGACGTAATTGATATCTATCCTTATCAAGGCCAAGTTAAACGCCACGCCAGTGATGAACTGATCAGCAAGTTTGAATTAAAAACCGAAGTTATTCTCGACGAAGTGCGCGCCGGTGGCCGTATTCCGTTAATCATTGGTCGAGGTTTAACCGATCGCGCCCGCAAAGCCCTGGGACTGGCTGCCTCGACGGTTTTTTGTCGTCCGGTTAACGCTGAAGACAGCGGCAAAGGTTATACCCTGGCACAAAAAATGGTTGGGCAGGCCTGCGGCGTTAAAGGCGTTCGTCCAAATACCTATTGCGAGCCGCGCATGACTACGGTCGGTTCTCAGGATACCACCGGCCCTATGACCCGCGATGAGCTGAAAGATCTGGCGTGCCTTGGTTTTTCTGCCGATCTGGTTTTGCAATCGTTCTGTCATACGGCGGCCTATCCCAAGCCGATTGACGTTACCATGCAACATACCTTACCAGACTTTATCATGAATCGCGGCGGCGTTTCCTTACGTCCCGGCGATGGCATTATTCATTCCTGGTTAAACCGGATGTTGTTACCTGATACCGTCGGCACGGGTGGTGATTCGCATACCCGTTTTCCGATCGGTATTTCGTTTCCGGCAGGTTCGGGTTTGGTCGCCTTTGCCGCGGCAACTGGCGTTATGCCGCTGGATATGCCGGAATCGGTTTTGGTTAGATTTACCGGCACAATGCAGCCCGGCATCACTTTGCGCGATCTGGTTAATGCCATTCCTTATGTCGCAATACAGCGCGGCTTGTTAACTGTTGAAAAACAGGGCAAGAAAAACGTCTTCTCTGGCCGCATTCTGGAAATAGAAGGCTTACCGGATTTAAAAGTGGAACAGGCGTTTGAATTATCCGATGCCTCAGCGGAACGCTCTGCCGGCGGTTGTACTGTGCGTTTAAATGAGGCGCCGATTCGCGAATATCTTAATTCAAATATCACGCTATTAAAATGGATGATAAGTGAAGGTTATGGCGATGTGCGCACCCTGGAACGACGCATTGCCAGCATGAATGATTGGCTGGCCAACCCGGTCTTGCTGGAAGCGGATGCCGATGCCGAATACTTTGAAATCATTGAAATTGATATGAATGAAATCAAAGAGCCGCTATTGGCTTGTCCTAATGACCCGGATGACATTAAAACCCTGTCCGCTGTTGCCGGAACCAAAATTGACGAAGTCTTTTTAGGCTCCTGTATGACCAATATCGGCCATTTCCGCGCCGCCGGTAAATTGTTAAATTCTCACGCAGCACAGGGAAACCAAGGCGAATTGCCGACCCGTTTATGGATTGCACCACCCACCAAAATGGATGAATCCCAATTAACCGAGGAAGGTTATTACAACACCTTTGAAAAAGCCGGCGCCCGCACTGAAATGCCCGGCTGCTCTTTATGTATGGGTAATCAGGCACGAGTGGATGAAAACTCTACCGTCGTCTCTACATCGACAAGAAACTTCCCCAACCGCTTAGGCAATGGCGCCAACGTTTATTTATCCTCTGCCGAACTGGCCGCTGTCTGTTCACTGCTGGGTAAAATACCCAGTTTTGAAGAATACATGCAGTATGCCAATCAGATTAACGAAACAGCTGAAGATACTTATCGTTACCTCAATTTTGACAAGATGACTGCTTATCAATAACCCAATAATTATTTTTTAGCAGGATAGGATGTGCTGGACAAAGTGAAGCACATCAATCGCGAAACGATGCGCCTCCTTGCATCGGCAGTCATGTAGGGCAAACAGTTTCATCGTTTGCCCACCATTTGACAACAAAAGCGGTGGGCAGAAAAGCTCTGCCCTCCCAACCTGGCTCTGTTTTTTTGTAAATACTGAAACTGGAGACGGTGCAAAAGAGGTGTCGACTTCTGCTCACCCACATGCTGCCAAGGGAGTTAGCAGTAATGGACTGGGGCTTTTAATTGTCAAAAGAATTGTCGATATGCATGGCGCAACCGTGAAGACAACTGAAACGCCCTGTAAAAGTGGACGTGAGGTTGTGATTAGTTTTGCTAAGCCTTAAGAACTTAGGGATTACCTGGCAAACGAAGCTTCACTCAGCTCTTTGTCAATTCATTGCTATCGCAGATAGTCTTGCTACAAAAGTTCTTCAAACTGTATTATCGGCAAGGGTTTACTAAACAGATAGCCTTGATAAAGAGGACAGTCATGCAACTCCAGAAAGACACGCTGAACTTCTGTTTCAACACCCTCTGCAATGACTGTCATGCCCAAACTTTTAGCCATGACGATAATGGTCTGCACAATGACGACGTTATCGGGATCATTCGCAATATCGCGCACAAAACTTTGATCGATTTTAAGTTGGTTAAGCGGCAGTTTTTTTAAGCTGGATAGTGACGAATAGCCCGTACCAAAATCATCCATGGAAAAATGCACGCCCATTTTACGGAGTGCATTCATTTTAATAATGGTGTCGTCGATGTTATCGAGCACTAAACTTTCTGTTAGTTCCAGTTTGAGCTTTTCGGGGTTAATACCGCTAAGGAATATAACCTGACGCACTTGCTCTACAAAGTCAGGAAGAAAGAACTGACGCGCACTAACATTAACGGCAAGAATTAAATGTTGTGCATGAAAATGACTTTCCCAAGCTTTTATTTGGCTACAAGCCATCTCCAACACCCAGAGCCCAATAGGCAAGATCAAACCTGTTGCCTCTGCCAACGGAATAAAGTCGGCAGGTGTTATTAATCCATTGCGTGGATGTTGCCAGCGGATTAATACCTCTGCCCCTAAAATTTGGCCGATGTGATTGACCTGTGGCTGATAATAAAGCTCAAATTGGTTTTCTCTGATGGCTAATCTTAAATCGGCTTCCATTGCCACACGCTTATCAATACTAATCTGCATTTGTTGATCAAAAAACCGCATTCCATTACGCCCTGCGTCCTTGGCTTGATACATGGCAATATCCGCCTGTTTTAATAGTTCATCTGCGGATTGGTCGTGATCATTGAACAATGTGGCGCCAATGCTTGAAGTGCAGAGGTAAAGATGGGTGTTAAGTTGATAGGGTTGGTTAAGCGCGTCCAGGATTTTATGACTGATCACTTCAGCCTGGACTGCTGCATCAAGGATTCTTTCACTTAAGTCTTCCAGTATTACGACAAATTCATCCCCGCCCAAACGAGCGACAGTGTCGCCTTCACGGACACAAAACTCCAGACGTTGGGCAACCTGTTGCAGTAGCAAGTCCCCCATGTTATGTCCCAAGGTGTCATTCAGGGTCTTGAAATTATCCAGATCAATAAATAGCAATGCGCCTTTTCGGCCGCTACGAAAACTTGAGGCCAAGGCTGGCTCAAGGCGATCCCGAAGCAGTCGTATATTCGGTAAACTTGTGAGAGGATCATAAAAAGCTAAATACTTAATTTCTTCTGCCGCCGCATTACTCAGGGTAGTGTCGACGCTAGCGCCAATATAATTCGAAATATTACCACTCGCATCAACTACCGCTGTGATAGTGAGATGCTCGGGATAGCACACCCCATCCTTACGCCGATTCCAGACTTCACCTGACCATACGCCATGATCCTTAATGTTTTTCCACATTGCCGCATAAAACTCAGGGCTGTGACGACCTGACTGAAGTATGCGGGGATTTTTGCCTATTAGCTCTTCAGCTTTATAGCCAGTGATATGAACGAAGGCGTTATTCACACGAAGGATCATTCCATTCGCATCGGTGACCAGCATCGCTTCTTTTGATTCAAAAGCGATAGCGGCAATAGCTGACTCATTCTCCTGCTGCTTAATTTCAGTGATATCCTCCAGGGATAAAAGGATAATATTCGTACCAATTTTTTCTCTGAAAATCTCCCGTGCGTTAAGTAAAAAGACCTTATAGCCAATGTAAGGGAAGCTGTGCTCAACTTCATAGTCATTGAATACCGCACTATTTGGAAGAATATCCTCAAGGAGAGTTCGCAGCGTCGGAATGTCCCATTGCCGGTTACCGAGATCATAAATAAAATTACCGATAGTTTCTTCCGGAGTTACCTTAAAAGCTTTATAGAAACTGAGGTTAACAGTCATAACCTTAAAGTCTGAACTCAGCACCATAAGCGGTTCCCGCATGGTATCAATAATGTTCTCTGAGTATTTCAGCGCATCCTTATGTTCATTATGTTCATTCTCCAGGTACTTATGATCAGTGACGTCTTGCATGGCTAAAAGAATAATCTTTGAACCGATTTCTTTTCTAAAAATTTCCCGCGCATTAAGCAGAATAACTTTATGACCTATAGTTGGAAAGTTATGCTCAACTGTGTAGTCATTAAATACCGTATTATTCGGAAGAATATCTTCCAGGAGCGTTCGTAACGTCGGAATGTTCCATTGTCTGTTACCGAGATCATAGATAAAGTTACCGACCGATTGCTCTGGTGTCACCTTGAAGGTTTTATAGAAGCTGAGATTAGCAGTTACCACCTTAAGGTCTGAACTCAGAACAATCAGTGGCTCTCGTATCGATTCTATGATGCTTTCAGCGTATTTCAATGCATCCTGAATTTCTGTCGCCAATAACTTGTTCTCAGTAATGTCAGTCAGCGAGACACGCAACATGAAATCATTAGGAGCGAACGTCATCTGGATGTAGTTCAATAAAACAGGAAACACATTACCATCGCTGTGTTTTAGCAACAATTCAATATTATTCCGCTGGATATTCTTCTTCACCGCCGTGAAAAACAGATGCCATAGATCAGCGTCTTTAGAGTCAATAAACGCGGAAAAACGATGGCGCAACAAATCCTGGCGATCTACCCCCAGCATTAAAGCCGCCGTAAGGTTGGCTTCGGCAATCAGACCATTGTGCGTAATAGTCAGATAACCGACCGGAGAAAAATCATAAAGATTGAGATAATTATCACGAGATGTTTCCAAAGCAACATGGGCTCGGCGCAGCTCTTCGCACTGCATTTCCAATTCAATCTGGTGAACTTGCTGCTCATGCAGTAATTCTTCTGTAGTGCGAGCTGATTCAGTTTCGGGGGCATTACGGAGTTGCTTTTCGGCTGCTGTTCGCAAGGCATTTTGCTGCGTGATTTTTTTCGCCATAAACACCTCCCTCGTTAACAGTAAGACATGAAGCACAAAAAATTTAAACTGACAAGGCGGCTTAAAAATAAATTATCAAAGCCACAATAGCATAATTTACATATTCTTGTAGGTAATAGTACTTACATAAAAACGCAACTAGCCGCGTGACTACCCTCTCCAAGATGGCCGGCAAATTGATAAGAATTGCGTAGCGTTAGTTTTTTATTAAAGCTAAGATTACTATCCACCACAAAAAGTCGCTCCCTCCTGAAGCAATAGACTGAAAAATTTCATTTTTTATACTTATAAATTGCAATTACATACAAAATAATATATTTTTATTTTAAAAATAGCCTGTATTCCATTCAACAAAAGTCAATCGGAGTGATCGATATGGATCCCGAATCATCAACACCAAATTCATTTAAGCCGATCGATTGCCCCCCAGAAAAATTGCTACATGATCTCCATCTACGCCAGATTGATCTGGAATTTAAATTGATTGAACTGGAAGTTCAAAACGAGCATCTTAGAAGCCTGCACACCAAGCATGAAGAATCCTTAAGCCGGCACGAACAAGCAAAAAATTATTATGCTGACCTGTTTAATAATGCCCCGGTCGCTTATCTTACGCTAAGCGATAAGGGCATTATTTCTGATGCCAACCATGCCGCTTCCGAACTCTTTGACATAAATCATCAGAACCTGCTCTCTCGTTGTTTTGCGTCCTTGATATCGGCCCAAAATGGTGATCGCTGGTATCTTTTTTGCCGTGGATTAAAAAACCACATGCAACGCGCCAATATCGTTTTATCTTTTTTTGGCTCTGACTACATCGAAGTCAGCGTTCTGCTTGACTGTCTTCGCGTCAACTCAATGCTGCATATCACATTAACAAAGCTTCCATCGACAACAACAGACGCTTTGCTTTTAGATGAACACACGAAGACGGGGACGACGGAAAATGAGTCAACGAATCAACTATGCAAAATTGCCAAATCACTTCCCGGCGTTATTTTTCAATACTGTTTACAGCCCGATGGTCGCTCCACCTTTCCGTTTATAAGTGACAACGCTTACAACATATTACGACTCAGCCCAGAAGAATTAAAAGCGGATACCTTCAAATTTTTATACGCTATTCATCCTAATGATTACTATGACTTTCGTGCTTCCCTTCAACAATCTGCAAACGATTTGACCCCGTGGGACTATGAATTTAGAGTCAAATTTGACGATGGCACAACACGCTGGCTGCTAGGTAATGCATTGCCGGAGCGCGAAGCTGATGGCTCCACACACTGGCACGGCATCATTTCCGACATCACCCAGCATCGGCAAATTAAAAACCAGCTGCGGCTCGATAATATTTCCCTGAATGTAATTTCGCAAGGCGTTTTAATCACCGATGCAAATCACAATATAACTTGGGCTAATGATGCTTTTCAAGCGATTACGGGCTATAACAAAACAGAAATAGTGGGCCAGAACTGTCGTTTTTTACAGGGACCGTTCACTGATCCACAAACGATCGACGAGATACGGCAGGCTCTTGCAAATTTAACCCCAATTTCCTGTGAAATCCTTAATTTTCGCAAAGAGGGTGGTCTCTTCTGGAACGAATTAACGATTACACCGCTCTTCGACAAACAGGGAAAAATAGCTAACTTTATCAGTACCACGCGAGATATTACCGAACGCAAGCGGCTGGAAAAGCAATTAAGCGTCAGTCATAGTTTTAATCTCGATATCATTAACTCCCTGAGTTGTTATATTGCCGTATTGGATTTCAAGGGAAATATTATTGTCGCCAACAAAATATACCAGGACTTTTGCGAGCAAAATAGTTTGCCGGGAACCCAGATGAACATGCTGGGACTTCATTGTGTAACGAGTTGCACAAACATGTCGGACGATGGTTGTATCAAGCAGAACAGCGCCGCCGAAATTGGCATTAATGAGGTTTTGAGTGGCAAGCAAGACCTCTTTGAATTGGAGTATCAGTGCCATTCAAAGACACAGCTCTATTGGTTTCATCTAAAAGCAACTCTGATACAAAATTCACCTAACTTTTTGGTGATTAGTTATGATGACGTTACTGAACGCAAACAGAATGAACTAATTGATAAGGAACATCTGGCTCAACTCGCTCATATTACGCGCCTTGGACTTATGGGAGAAATGGCCTCAGGCTTGGCTCATGAAGTTAACCAACCCCTGGCCGCGATTGGTACTTATGCCCAAGTCAGTTTAAATCTATTGAAAAATGAAAATCCGGATTTATTAAAGCTCGCCGAAGTAGCCGCTAAAACCCAGGTACAGGTTTTACGGGCAGGGAAAATTATTCACCAGATGAAAGATTTTTGCAAAACCAAGTCACAACAGCGATCAACGACTGATATCAATGAATTGATTAATGACTCTGTCAATTTGTGTGTCGATCATCTGAAGCAAAATAGCATAACCATCACCCTTAAACTTGACCATACGCTGCCCCATATCGCTATTGAACATATTCAAATTGAACAGGTACTGATCAACCTGATTCGCAATGGCATCGATGCCATTGCCAGCATGGCCGACAAGAAACAAGGTGAGATAAGCATCCAAAGTTACTTGACACCCAATCATGAAATACAGGTGCGCGTAAAAGACAATGGCCCTGGCATTCAGGAAGACCAAAAAATGAAAATATTGACGCCATTTCACACCACCAAGGCTGAAGGTATGGGTATGGGTTTATCAATTAGTCGTTCACTGATAGAAGCGCACAAAGGGACACTGCATTTCAATAGTCAATTTGGAAAAGGCAGTACTTTTTATTTTACGCTGCCTATTTAGCTTGTTAGAGGTTTAGCTATTTGCAATTGCACTTTTTGCTGGCGTTGATTTAGCATAACCGTCGCCTGTCAACCGTCTCTAAAGTTTGATGGAAATTCATTGGTGTTAGTTTTTTGTGCAACAGGCGATCCATGACCCACAGCTTATTGGGATATAGATTTTAAGCTTCCAGGCTCCAGTCATTCTTGAAAGCCGGCATCCACTTTGAACTGGCGTCTTAATCGATAGCGCTCAACCATATAAGTATTTCTTTCTAGTTATTTATACGTATATGAATTTGCTTGATAACAATACATACTTCAACCAAAGCTATAAAGTTTGGGTGATGCCGGTGTAACCGTCGCTAGCTGGGTATTATTTGATACGTCACAATCTGCAAGTGGATAAAAATGCGCCGATGAAAGCTCCCAAAAAATTTTCTCTACTCACTTACAGCTTCTGGCTGAGCCTGTGCATCTTCATCGTTTTTATCATACTTTTTGATAAATACGTGCATGCTGAAAAACAGATTAACGACGCCAATGAGTTACGACTCCAGTCCTACTTGCTTGCTGACGAATTACGCCAGTCTTCAGATGATCTCGCGCGTATGGTGCGTAGTTATGTGCTTACCGGCAACCCCCTTTATAAAAGACACTTCCAGGAAATTCTTGACATCCTTAACGGCAAGAGTCCCCGCCCAGTTAATTATAATTTTATATACTGGGATCTGGTCTTGGCTGACGATATACGACCTCGTCCCTATGGCCAACAAAAGATTGCCTTGCTGGAGATGATGAAGCAAGTCGGTTTTACCGACGTAGAATTTACCAAGCTAGAACAGGCTAAAGCCAATTCCGATGCATTGACCAGCACTGAATTTGCCGCGATGAAATTGGTCGAATCCACTGCAACACCTGCTGACGCCAACAAGCTTAAGGCAAGCCTAATG
>CAILCX010000136.1 GCA_903832775.1 uncultured Methylobacter sp.
ATTGCGATGGCCTTACCTATATCCGACAATGTCACTTCATGCCGCTTGATTTCTGTGATTTTTAACTTGAGTTTTCGATAGGAGGCCAAGGTAACCACCCAGTCCCCACGAAAATCATGATGTCGGGACTCCATGACTTGTTCCTGAGTAACCTTGCCTGGTGTTGGACTCAAAGAAAAGTGGGTAGGTTTGACTGGTTCTAAAGCCTCGCCTTCCTGTCGTGCCTTGCCACTAAAAATATCAATTACTTCTGCCATATACCTGTTCTCGGTGTTATTACTGTTGGTGATTGAATCACTATACTCTGTTAACGTATGCGACGAAAACGCCTAGACCCGGTTTTCTTTTCAAATAACGCCGCTAACTGTGCCGCCGACAATTGCTTGCGTGCCTCTGTGACGGAGACGGTTAACGCTGCCCAAGCATTGGTTTGGGCAATGAACTCTGCGGCGTTGACACAACACACCAGCGACTCAGCGGGTGCTGTATAGTCGATCAGGTGGGTATAACCCGCCAAGGTGATTGGGTTACTACTTTTATCCAGTGCAGCCGCAGCGCCTAACTTCTTCTTCACGATTTCATAGCGATCCAGGTCGGGAGCCAGTTTGGTGTACAACTCAACAAATTCTTCAACGAGTTCCGCCAAAGGGTTCTGTTCGGGCACTGCGGCTTGTTCAGCATTCAAAACTATCTCAATCCTGTCTTCAAGGGGTAATAATTGTTTTTTTAATACAGCATTCATAGCGATACCTCTGGGGTAGCGATTAATCACCTTCGTCGGTGATCAATCCGGTTAAATTTAATAGTACGGGAATTGTGGGTAATCAATATTCAGACGCCAACATCAGCACGTTATCGGTCAGGTAAAAGTGCCATTCACCTTCGGGGCAGTCTGTGTAAGAAATAGACTTGGTAGTAAAGGTGGTATCGTTACCATCAGTTACCTTGACCTGGGCTTTACTGTCTTTAACCTTCATCGTAATGGACAGGAAGTAATCCCACTTCGGATTTTCTCCCGTAGTTTTGGGATGGAACTCTGTACCGATAATATCCAGCAACCAATATGCACCAGCCCTTTCAGCAAAGTATTTAATGCCATCGGTGTAGTTGAGGCGCCGGTACAGCGGGTTGAAGTAAAGGTGCTCGGAGCCGGTAAATTGGGCGAGTTCAGTTTTTAGATCGATGACTTGAGTCATGTGCTTCTCCTAATAATATGAGTAGTGATTTGTTGGTTAGTTTATGGGTTGAATTAAGCTCAAACGTAATTGACCCGCATTACCTTTTCGTCACCAGGGCTTACGGAGCACCCTCTAACAATGTCTTGTTGGCGTAGAGGGCTTCCGATTACGTTGTTAACCGATTGAGCAATATCGGTTGGGTAGCATCAGAGGGTGACAGCCAACTTATTTTTTCAAGCGTAAGGGCATCATGCGCTGACCTCCTCGGTAAAGTAGCTACGGATATCTGCACCCGTTATCCCGTAGTCATGTAAAAGATTAGCTACTGCTTCCGGGTATTCGTACACGGTATTTTCCAGGTCGTCATAGGCTGAGAACGAAGCAAGGCCCACGCTTCTTATTGGGTCAGGATCATCCTCTTCGTCCTGAGCATTGAGTGACCACCAGTTGCTGCCCTGATAAGGGGAGTATCCGTGATAACTTCGATAATCCTTGGAGTTACCTTTCTTGCCGGATTTCAGATAAGACTTTATTGGTTCTTCAGGAAACGCGGTGTTATGTTTGGCATGGGAACTCCAGGCATAGGTATTGGACAAGCGTGCCCCACTGAAATCAGTAAAAGCGGCTTCATTGATAATCGTCCTTCGCCCCAGGTTATACAGAAACACTAGCTTGTTGGAACTGCCAATCCGGTCTTCCAATAATTCAATAAATGCGGGATTGCGGAGTAGATCCACATTCTGCGCCAGCAACGGTTTAAGGGTATCTCGTATAAAGTGCCAAGTGTCAGACATCTCCTTCACGTCGGACGCCACACCAGAGAGTATTCCATTGTGCATCATCCACAAATCCTGCCCATGCTCAGTCCTGTTTAAGACTTCGTATGGATGAGCGTTAATGGTATTGGTAGCCCCATGAGTCCGCATCCGCCAGTGCACAACCGCCTCCCGGCCATCAACATGGGTTCGGTAGAAATTAAGCACCTGCTTTTCGGACTTGGGTACAAACTTTTCAATAAACAGTTCGCCAGCCTCGGCGTACATCACCCCCAGGCCATCGGCATTGTAGCGATAGAAATCCAGCAACCAGGCCGAGGTAAACAAGGTTTCAGTATTGTTAATAGTAATTAGGCACATGAGAGCCTCCTTAGGCGGCAAGGGAAGTGAGAGCGACGGTGTTAGTCGCTGAATTGTCTTCGTAGGGCGACGTAAACGCCTGGACAGCCTGACAGGCCAGGTCAGCCGCCTTATGCTGTAGCAAGCCTTCAGGTCGGGTTTTAGATAGCACCGAAGCGGGTAAGAACTTCCGGTCTACACAGAACTTAACCAGCTCCGGAAAATCCTGATTTAACCTGGGTCGCTGCTGAAGCCAGTGTAGAAATTCCGACACAAACCGACCTGAACCGGCATGGGCTTCTCCGGTTCGGGTAAACTCAGTGACCGCTACCGCCAGTTCAAGATTAGCAAGTAAGGTATTCCGCTTTAAGGTGCCACGCGGCAGTCGTATCTCGACCTTCTGATCGGTAAAATTCACCGCACAATAGCGACCCACATTGACGCTTCCTGCCTTGCTATAGACTTTACCCTTGCCCTGTGAACAGTAGGCAGTATCCTTAAGAGAATAAATCGGATCATCCCGCCGCCAGGCCGCCGTGACCTCAGCCAATCTTGGCGTGCCGGACACTTTCGAGTAATTGGTATGACCATTTTCAAGGGTCAGTCGATCCGAAAAGCGCCTGCAAATAGCCTTCAAGAACCCTGAGTTTTGTTTACTGTTAAAGAAAAACAGTATCTTGGCCTGCTGGAGCTGGGACAGCCCACTGCGACTCAGGTTAATATGTAAACCACAGTTACCGCCGTTATGGGAACGGAGAAACTCCACGGCACGACTGGCCAGGATGCTTTCAAAGATAATCTTGGTTTCGGCCAGATTCATGGGCGGGGTCTTGATTTCAAAGCCTTGGGTAAGGCTACCGTCCTCACAACAGATAATCCGGTCGACATCTTCAAGTAGCATGCCTGCAATATCATTTGGAGAGCGTATTCCTATCGACTCGACTTCCAGTTCAATACCCATCCATAGCGGCTGTTGCACCCTAAACAGATATTTACCCTTGGCTATCGGTGTACCCCAGCTAAAGCGACTTTCAACGCGGGTGGAATAGCTATGAATATGATTTTTCGGTGCCTCATCTGAATCTACATCGCAAGCACCGGCGAAATGATGATAATCTTCATGAACAGCACACCAGGTATAATCAGCCGCACAACTCCGACATATCGATTCGCCGTCTGAATAGATAGGCTGTTGAGTAATATTGTTGCAGTCGTTACAGTGCCGGTAGTCGTTCTCGTCAACGCAACTCGGACAGATAGACCTTGGACTACGCCCATCGGTTTCATGTGACTCAACTTGATTAGAAAAACGTTCGCCACAGTCATCACAGACCCAGCCGTAAAGATCGAACTCCTGTTCCGTCCAGGCTTGGGAGCCATTGGATGTACTTACAGTAACCCGAGAATCGGTATGAAACAGGCTGCCGGAATAATCCGAGGTAAAGTAATGATCGTTGAGGCAGACGTCGCAGACGTGCATGGCTCCGATATCCTCACCAGCCTCGGCAAAGCTGCCACACTCAGAGCAGAACTGAGCAGACATGCTTTGGAAACGATTTAGACATCGTTCCAGGTCGCTTCTGAACAATTGATCATGCCGGAGCAGTTCCTCAAAAGTCAGATAAGTAAGAGGCAGGTTTAATACATCAAATGCGTCTTGTAAATTCAAGACAGTCAAGCGCTTTAACGCCCGTAATTGCGATAAGGTCAGTTTCATTTTAGTTCCTGAATAAATATTGCGAGGGTTGGAGAGTTCGCAATGGTTGAAGCATCCGTGCGGGATGATCCTTGGAGAGCAAGCCTTGATTAACGACTTAGTCTTGCGGGTTATAGGTGATAACAAACAGCTTGAATGCTGAGGCGGTTCCCGATTCGGGAACCGTTAGGTCTGGCTTGATGGGTTCCTGAATCGGGAACCGGTTGATCTGGTTTGCTCAGTTCCCGATTCGGGAACCAAGGGGTAGAACGACATCCACACAAACATACACAAGCGTGTACAGAGGGGCATCTCAAAGGGTTAAGGCAGTGTCCGCCGATAAAAGCAGGCCAAGGCTTGCCTGCCCCGAAAGGCAGGCTATCAGGAAGGTTTTAGGCCGCTAGTTTTATAGCGTTACGGTGGTTGCGGATGGCAATCAAGCCATCAATAACCGCTTGCAGGTCGGCATCATTCAAGGTGCTATCAGCCAGATCCAGAAAATCTTGTATATCATCATTTTTTGCCCCGGTTGCGGGTAGCTGTGCCAGTGGGGCAGCGTGGTTGATAGGAGCAATTTTGCTAGGTTCAAGGGCTTTAGCGGCGGCGTGGGCGGCTATGATTTCCGCCGTTTCCAATGGTTCGGTTTTAACCGTTTCCAGTGGTTGAGTGGTTCCCGATTCGGGAACCGGAACCGAAGCCGGCTTGGTTGCCCTGGCATACCAGCCGCTTAAACTTTCACCTAATTCTGGCAAGCAATACGTAGCAGCAGTGGCGGCCATACTAAAATCATTAGATAACGTTTTGCCCTTGCCTTGTTTGGTGTAGACACTACCATCTACATTAAGCGTATAACCCGGATAACCACACGCCGCCATTAACGCCGCTTGCTTAAACGTTTCGACCTTTAACAACGGGATATTATGGCCGCCTCGAATAGCGGCTATCATTTTAGCCTTGCCATAATCAGCACCGGCATAAGCGGCGGCTATTTCAGCGGCCAAGTTCCCGACTTCGGGAACCCAAATTTTAGGCGTAGTTATGCCTTGTGGTGCCAAGGTGACAGGTGTAGTTGTGCCTTGCGCCAAAGGCGCGTTAGAAAAATTAGACATAGTGGTTCTCCAGTTTGGCCGCCTCGGTGAGGCCGTCGCCGCCCGTTTCTAGTGGGCATGGTTCTAATATACCCCCCCGGCCATGCTTTTTATATGGCCAGTTACAGGAGGGATAACTAGCTGCCCAAGACAAATTTTTTTAATATTTCAATCTCTTAACGTCGTTCACTAAGCCTCCATGCACCTACCTAATATTCAGCCCGTCTAACAAACAATTCAGGACTAATGATTTCAATTTCTAATATTTGTAAGCATTTACCGGCATACATGAACTATAGTTTGCTTCATACTCACGCAAATATACGTAGTTATTAAGGAAAATGGTTAATGGAACAACTGACCGATCTAAAAGCTATACTGCACTCTAAACGCGCTAACATTTATTACCTGGAAAAATGCAGGGTCATGCAAAAAGATGGCCGCGTACTCTATTTGACAGAGGCCAAAGAACAAAACTATTACTGGAACATCCCCATTGCCAATACCACCGTTATCTTATTGGGAACCGGTACTTCAATAACACAGGCAGCCATGCGCATGTTGGCAAGCGCCGGTGTCTTGGTTGGTTTTTGTGGTGGCGGAGGCTCTCCACTGTTTACCGGCAGCGAAATCGAATGGCTTACCCCACAAAGCGAATATCGCCCGACCGAATATGTGCAAGCCTGGTTAAAATTTTGGTTTGATGATGACAAACGGCTTACTGTAGCCAAGGCCTTTCAAGAGGCCCGCGTTACCTACCTGAAAAGTATCTGGGAAAAAGACCGGGATCTAAAAGCCGAAAACTTTTTTATCGATGACAGTTCACTCAGCAACGCCTTAAACGGTTATACCGAACAAATCAAAACCGCCAACAAAGTCGGCGACCTTTTACAGCGTGAAGCTCTCCTCACCAAACAACTGTATCGTTATGCGGCCAAAGCCACCAAACTGGATGATTTTGTCAGGGAACGCGAAGCCACCGACCTTGCCAATGGTTTTTTAAACCACGGCAATTACCTGGCCTATGGTTTGGCCGCAACCACTTTGTGGGTACTGGGCATTCCGCATGGTTTTGCCGTGATGCACGGAAAAACACGACGCGGCGCCTTAGTGTTTGATATTGCCGACCTCATCAAAGACACCATTGTTTTGCCCTGGGCCTTTATCAGTGCCAAAGAAAAAGCCACCGAACAGGAATTTCGCCAGCAAGTCTTACAAAAATTCACCGAACACAAAGCCCTGGACTTTATGTTTGACCAAGTCAAACAGCAAGCGCTCCGGGACGACTGGTTATGATGGTAACGTTTGTCAGTCAATGCCAGAAAAAAGCCCTCAGTCGTACCCGTCGAGTTTTGGATGCCTTCGCCAATCGCATTGGTGACAATACCTGGCAAACCATCATTACCGAAGATGGCTTAATAGCCGTTAAAACCCTGTTACGCAAAACCGCCACCAAAAATACAGCAGTATCTTGCCATTGGATTCGGTCACGGAGTCGGAGCGAATTGGTTTGGATAGTGGGAAATCGAGATGAATTTAACCCGGAAGGCATCGTACCCGTAAACTTCACTTTTAAAGAATTAATCATGGATATTCCAAGCGATAAACCAAATCCCAACATGTTGTACGCCAATACCCAACTGCAATCATTAATTGAACACTTATTTGCCGTTGGTTACGTCGCGGAACAGCTCCATAAAAGGCTTATGCCAAACCAAGAGAAGCAATCAATCGCTACTTTTGTTGCCGGGTGTTTACATGACTTAGGGAAAGTTGACCCTTGTTTTCAAGAGTGGGTGAGAAACCCGAAAAAGAAAGATTTTGTAGCGGAAGATGGGCAGCATATTGATGACGCCAAATTTAGTTTTGATAAGCATCCTCGGCATAATGAAGTTTCAATATTGCTTTATCATTTGATCGATAACATTGCCCTAAAACAAATTAATACGGATAACAAAAAATCAATCAAGCACGTTATTTATTGGCATCACGCCAAGCCATATAGAAAAGAAAAAGATTTTGTAAATTATGGTGATATTTACAAAAAATTGAGCGGCAACCTTAAAGATTCAACTTTTACCGAGTTATTAGCAAAAGTTATCCAATTGCTAAAAACCCTGTGCATACTCGATGCGAAATATCGGACGATTGAAGAATCGGTACTTTCTAAAGTTTTCAATGTGGAAGTCGATTTAGATATCATAAAAGAACAAGGTGAATTACCTCTACCCTATTATAAAAAATATGAACCCGAAGAAAATAGTGAAAAATACCAAGCTCAAGTTCAACATAATGCAGATAACAATATCATGCGTGCCTGCGTTATTTCAGCGGATCGCTGGGTATCAGCGCTAGAACCAGCGGATTTACACAGCCATATTAAAAACAACACTCTTGATACTTTAGTGGCTGAACAACTGCTATTGGAATCCACACTTAGTTCCCATATCGAAACTTGTTTAACAAAGTTTCCTATGGGTGAACGCAGTAGCAAACAAGGCGAGACTGCAAAACGGCTAATAAAAGCTCAAGGCGTTGCCGTTCTGGCTGGCCCAGCCGGTTGTGGTAAAACTAAAATTGCACTGGAATGGGCTAAGTTGAAAAACGCTCAACAAATAATTTGGATTTGTCCAAGAGTGCAAGTCTGTCAGGGCTTGTTTGATGAATTAACGTCTGAGCAATATTTACCGGATGCCCAAATAGAAATAAACACTGGCGAGTTTAAATATACCAATCATTGGAATAAACTCACTCCAGAAGACGAATATTTTTCAGGTAATATTGTCATCACGACCATAGATCAAATCTTTGGCGCAATCATTACCCATACCAAAGCTAACTCGTTAATTGATTATCTCAATACCCATGTTGTATTTGATGAGTTTCACGAGTACATCAATATGCCCGCTTTTAATTTGCTTTTTGCTGAGTTGGTAGCTGGTAAGCAAAAACAGGGGCAACTATCTAATGCTTTACTGGTTTCCGCTACACCTCATTATTTTTATCTGCGTCAGGTATTACAAATTGAGCCAGAAGACATTGTTGCTATGCCGTCTTTTAATACCAGTCGCTACCGCATTGAGTTCAAGGTATTCGACGAAACTAAACAAGACGACAGTAATCCCCTCTACCATCCGCATAATTCCAACAGTTTTATTATTAGCAACACCGCTATAACTGCGCAAAAAAGTTTTATTCGTAATCAGCACCAAGAAAACGCCGTGTTATTGCACTCAAAGTTTAAGAAAAGTGATAAACAGAAGTGGTTTGAAGAAGTTTATGACTCTTTCAAAAAAAACGGCTCTCAAAAATTCGATGTTTTGCGTAGTGGCCCAATTGTACAAGCGTCTTTAAATATTACCTGCAACAACATGGTCGCGGAACTCACCACGGCAGAAGATTGTTTGCAGCGCTTAGGGCGCCAGGATCGTTTTGGTGTTAATAAGTCAGTCAATGTCTACTGCATAGCAGTTCCTGAATCCATTCACCAAGGCAAAGGAACAGGTGCAGCCGCCCGATTTTTATCGCGCATGAATACATTTGGCGCTACCAAAGCTTGGTATCAGTTTCTGCAAGCAGAATTAGACGATCAACCATTTAATCTGCCGCAGATATATAAACTATATGAAAAATTCCACCAGTCTGATAATGGCAAAAAATTTATAGAATCGGATTTAACAGCTTCACTTAAGAAGAGTGTGAATTTAATTAACCAAAAAGTAATTGATCCAATCACTATTCCACTAAAGAAAGTAATGATAAAAGGCCGGGCTAAAATTAGTAAAAGCTCGTTACGCGGAGAAAACCGTTTTGTACAAATGGCAGTATATGATGTTAGTAACCCGAACGATCCGTTTCTCGATGAATACGCCTATCAAATGCCAATCAATGAACGGGACGATTTCGATAATTTGACTGCCTCAAAAGATGAAATTGAAGGCTATGGCGACAGTGATAAAAACTTGCTGGCCTACATGAAAAACAAACACCACAACATTATGGGCGGCACTAAAGCCTATAAAGATTTTATTTTGCTCAACGAAGCAAGAGACCCTGAATTTCCCATTTACCTAAGTTATACGCCTAACGATTTACTTCAGGTTGGTGGAGAAAGCGCACGTCATAGCTACGCTATTTACTATGCCGTATGTGACAAACAGCCTATCGGCGCAATTTCAATTAAACAACTAAATTCAAATGAGGAATGATATATGCAAAAAATAACTGGCATTAAAAGCGTGGATTTTAAAGTAGTTGCACTCGGTCATGGTGTAGTTAATTGGAATGGACCAACAACGCTGGCAGGGGATGATGGCAAAACGGTTGATAATCATACACTGCCAAAACTAAGGGGATACAGTAACTTAACCGGGAAAGTAAAAGAAGAGACCGGGTATAAGTATAAAAAACAGGCATCTGATATAGATTTTAAAGAAACGCCTATGTATATCAGCCAAAACTGCATACGCCATCATTTATTTCGTGATCAAGCGTTTGATTTGCATTTTGCCAAAGATAAAAACTTGGAAACTGTATTAGCTTCGATAACGGGTTTGGTAAGAGGCTATGTTGTGCCTTCAAGTCAGTGCAAACGCACAAGCCCCTTATTGCTAGAGGACTTTGTAGACCAATTAGGTAACGGCAATTTTGAGCAAATGGGGCGTTCTGGTTCAAAAGAAAAAGGCAAGGATGACAAAGGCGATGATGTGGCTAGCAACTCTTTTTTCTCCAAAACCACGTTTGGTGAAACGGAATACCTTGCCTATGGCTCTATCAGCGTTGAGCAACTAGAGTTTATTTCGCTGGATAAAAAGTTTGACCGCGCATCCATGATTATCAAAGAGGGTGAGGGTGAAAAAATCGCCGAAGCAGTTCAAACCTTTATCAAAAGCCTAGCCCCTGAACGTAACCCAAAAGCCATTTTTAATAAGAACTATGTACGTGGCGGCACCATATTTGAAGAGGGTGAAGTCGGTATTATGTTAGACAACGAAGCCATTGATATATTAATTCAAGAAACTCTTCGCATGATTAGCGAATTAAACATTCGTCAGGCCAAAGGCTATATGTATGTGGATAGTTTATTAGTGGATTACAACGATAGCCATAAAATGATGCGTATAAAACGCTCCGAGAGTGATATATCAGAAACTCCGGAAGCCAACTACGCTGGTTATTTTTATGCTAAATAGGGATGGTCATGCGTATTACGATTAAATACGAAGCGGCTTGGCAAAATTCATTTCTGGATGGTTCTAATAATGAGCCTTTGCCCAAGGACGGACGCGGATTTGTTGGTTCTATGACTAATTTAAAAAAGCGAAACAGTGAAGGAAAATATTCAAATTTTATTCAACGTGAAATTAGTCATGACACGGTGATGGGTGTTTTAAACAGGCTGATTGGTGATCAACGGAAACTGTATCAAGCAAAAAACTGTCCAAACTATTTTTTTGCAGAATTAGAGAACAATATTACCTTTGAAAATATTCATGATCAATCTAAACCCATCAATAAGGAGATGGTTTATATTCGCAACATTACGGGAAGTACCGATCAAAATTCTTTCACTGGTATGATTAAAGGCAATGACCCTATTTTTAGCTCAGATTATTCGGATGCCTTTTGGGGATTATTAACCTTGGATTTTAAAGATGTCTGTCAATTTATCGTAAAGCCTGAATTTGTAGTTGAAAACACAAGAATTTTTGACCCTTTAAGCATTCTTGACCAGTTGGAGCAATTAAATAAACTGAAGGCAATGGAAGTAATTGGAATTGTTGAAGATGCGTTGGCAGAACTAAAAGCCAAGTTTCCTGACGCTGAATACATAGACGGCAAGGGCATGATTAAGCCAATCATGTTTTATTGTTCGGCATTGTATTTACAAATTTTACGATTAAGTCAGAGGTTTGATTTATCCAATGCTTTGACAAAAAGTGGTGGAATCAGCGGTATTTCAAAACGGGGATTTACTGCCAAGGATTTCATGGATCGTTTTACCACTGGCAGTAAAAAACCAATTTGGGGTAATCCCTATTTGTTGAAAGAAAAACGGAAGGGTGAAGGCGAAGTAACTTCATTGCTAACCAAAGCCAACGGCACAATTGAAATACATTTGGATATTGCCCAAGACAAAGCGCTACAGCTCAAAGATATGATAGAAGCCGCTGGTGTTTCAAGCTTTTATTTAGGTAAAAAAGGTCTAGCTTATGTTGATAGTTACCGGATATAGGGAATAGTCATGAAATATTACATTGAAATAACCCTAATCGAGAATTCTGATATCAACCTGTTTAGCCTCTGGTCAAAAGTATTCCAACAAATCCATCTAGGCTTAGTCGAGATGCAGGACGAACAAAGTCGGGTACCAATTGGTTTATCATTTCCTGAATATGTAACCGGTGAAAAATATAGTCTGTTAGGTGGGAAATTGCGGTTATTGGCTAAGGATGAAGTAACCCTAAGTCAATTCAATGCCACAAAATGGTTATCACGACTGAGTGATTATGTGCATTGCACCAGTATTCGCCCAGTACCGGAAAAGCTCATCGGACACGCCATTTATCAACGCGAACAACCTAAAACCAATAAAGAGCGCTTGACCAGACGTTATGTCAAAAGGCATGACGTCGACTATGACTCAGCATTGAAGTGTTATAGCAAGATGGATCAAAAAACCATATCGACACCTTTCATTCGTTTAAAAAGTTTGAGTGGTGGCAATGAGTTTTGTTTGTGGATTAAAAAAACCGTGGCGACAGAGTCGTCTGGTATGGCATTTAGTAGTTATGGCTTAAGCACTGTATCCACCGTACCCGAATTTTGACCCAAGTTTTTTGCGCTCTTTAAAAATATAAAAAAATCAGCCAGTTGCATAATGTGATTTTGGGAATGGGTAAAATCCGTTAAATCTCCTGTATACTCCTATGCAACTGGCTTTCAAGCTTTTTGAGACCAGTTCCCTGCCGCATAGGCAGCTTAGAAAAGTTGACAGGCTTAACTGGAAAGCCTAGCTGAGTTCCCTGCCGCATAGGCAGCTTAGAAAAGCTGGTGTATACGATGGTAGTGTATATGTTAGTTCCCTGCCGCATAGGCAGCTTAGAAACAATAATTTGCAAGCCTATAACGCAGCCAATAGGTTCCCTGCCGCATAGGCAGCTTAGAAATACTATCGTATAGTAAGAAATTAGAACCCTATGTTCCCTGCCGCATAGGCAGCTTAGAAATGATAACCACTATCTAACATATATGTAATACAGTTCCCTGCCGCATAGGCAGCTTAGAAAATAACAGGAAAAATAGACACCATACAAATTATGTTCCCTGCCGCATAGGCAGCTTAGAAATACCTGTATCTTTGGAAGATAGAGAAGCGGTTGTTCCCTGCCGCATAGGCAGCTTAGAAATTATAATGCAACTTTAAATTAGTCTAACTCCAGTTCCCTGCCGCATAGGCAGCTTAGAAAAATGGGATTGATTACTGTTAGTGGCACTAATGGTTCCCTGCCGCATAGGCAGCTTAGAAACATTTAACAACTCGCAAATTTGGTCGTGAAGAGTTCCCTGCCGCATAGGCAG
>CAILCX010000137.1 GCA_903832775.1 uncultured Methylobacter sp.
AAAAAAATGGTCCATGCCATTACGAGATTGGAAACCCGCTATTAATCAGTTTATGATTATGTATCAGGACAGGATGCCTAATTTTAATTATTAGAGGCAGTTACACGGATTTTTTTACACCCTCTGAAATATAGCTCACTACACATAGTTTTGACCTACACATAGGGGTCGCTATGTGTAGATTAACATAGCGACCCACACAGGCCATTCTTTTAAGTGTAGCTGACCATTGTGGAATAACCACTTTGCTAGCCAAGCCACTTCCACTTCTCCATGTGAAGAGATTTCATAATAGGCCTGATGCTGTCCGGCTTCTTTCTCCTGCTGCAACTGAAAGGCTTGTTCCTTTTCACTTATTTCCGGCAAAGGCGTCGCTCTGATACAAAAAGTAGCGAAGTTTCCGGGTCCGCCTTTCGTGCTTATTCGCACAGGTTTGGGATAAACCTGTAAACCTTGTTGCCTCGCAAATTCAATGACCTGAGGTTCTCTGGTTTGCCAGTAATCCGAAAAAGAACCCGGCCAATCGATCCATTTTTTGGCATCGGCATGTTTTGGCGTTTCATCGGCGGCCGCAACCAGTTCATCGGCGGTAAAGCGCCGCTTATTTTCTTCGAAGCTAGCCTTCTTGAAAGACTCATTCGCTAAAGCACGTAAGATGCGATGCGACTTCTCATCACTCGGTTCGTTGTTAAGCCAATCGATCATGCATTGAATCACCTTAAGCATAAACCACGCCTAACCGGGTTACAGGTGGTTTGTGTCTGGTTAACTGAAAATGAAACCATAAAATTGTGTTTTCCATAACTTGGCTATGAGGCAAATATCGATATGCGCTCAATTTATAATCGGGAATTTCGAAAAAAAATAAATCATCCCTTTTCGGATTTATTTAACGTACGTCAACCCCACGCGCGGCTGGACTTCTCGCGTTTAGTATGCCAAAACAGCAACCTTTCGTCCGGGACAATAACGGTACTTGCTCGTAGCATAACCCACTATCGTGATTTGCACAGAGAAAACACTATGTCGACCCTCGAACAAGACCTTGCCCAACTGAATTTTGAATACCTGATGCTGGCCCGTGAATGCGCTAGAAATAACCTCATGGAAGCAGCATGGCGGTTTGGTGTTGACCGAAAACAGATAGAGGAAATTGCCGGGTTTTCGGTGGGAAATATCAGGGAACTATCCAGTATCGCAAGAACCGTAATTACGCTGATGCCTATGAACACGCCAAAAAATATCTCATTGGCTACGCATGCTGCGTTATTAACGCCTACCAAAACGATTACGTTGGGAGGCTAGAATGATTCGATTTTCCGCGAACAGTATCACTAGCCTTAGCTATGACTTAACTCTTGTGGAAGCACTGTTTAGATTAGGCGCTCGGCCACCGGTGGTCTGCGCAGTGTGTCAAGTCGGCAAAAAAACGGCCATACGTATTTACAAGACCCTCCACCAACGATCGCCCAAGCAAGGTATGTTGCCTTATGACCCCTATTGGATTGTCCGTTCTTCTGTGAACAATATTCATGCGGCAATCTTCCTCGGTCTGGTTCATGATCTTTCGCAACCGCACAGTCAACCCGCATTCAATGCCGAGCACTTTATTACTGCCTATGAGTTGTATTGCCGGGTGGTGTCGAGTAACCCTCATCCAAGCAAACTGGAAGCCGGTGTCGCCGAATCAATTCTGTTGGACATCAATCGCGCCTGGCAACTGGCAGGGCAATTGAATTCAAGCGAAATGGGCCTGGCGATTTGCGAAAAGTGTCATGCCCGTTATGTGGTGCTCAACAAGATGCCGCAACCCTTTCACCAATGCCCAATCTGCGATGTCTGGGCGGATAGAACCGGCCGTCGTCGATGGACTACGGTCAAAACCCAGTAAAACACCTAATCAATAGAATTTAACCATCCGTAATTTAGAACCAGAAACTCTTTAATAGCCAACTAGGAGAATACTAGTGAATATCGTTGTTAAAAGCATCACTGATCTAAAAACACCCCAACCTTGTCATGGTAAAAACCTGGCAAACTTGGCCCGCGAATGTTTTGTCAATCATCAGA
>CAILCX010000138.1 GCA_903832775.1 uncultured Methylobacter sp.
ACTAGGCGAAATCATGATGGCTTTTCTGCCCGCCTATTCGCCCGAATTAAATCCAGATGAACAGGTTTGGAATCATGCCAAGGCAGAAGTGGGCAAGCACCCAATCAAAAGCAAGCTTGATATGGAAACTCTGATTCTTTGGGCCATGCTATCTATCCAGCAAAAAGTAGAACTGGTGAAAAGCTTTTTTCGATTACCTGACACCTTGTATGCTGAGAAGTGCGCATAGTGACTTGTGCAGGAACTTATGCAAAGATTAATACTATAATTTTTTAGTAAATCAAGCGACAGTTCTGATGCAGTAGTTTGTGATATAATAACCTCTCAAAAGATTGAGTTATAATCACATATAGAGACTCCCCAATGAAAAAACAACACTTATTTTTATCTTTTATATTCACTGCAATATTAATGTTGACGGGATGTGAAGCTACCCAGCCAACAATTGAATCAGAGCAACCGGCTGCCATTACCCCCGCTGCTGCCGACACGAAGACTATCGATGCGCCCGCCACACAAAATCAAGCACCTGCTGCTACTGCAGTAACTCCCGAACATTGCGCTAAACACGGCACGGCTACAGGACACGATTGCATTGACCATTGCGCTAAACACAAAGGCAAAAAGAAAGGAAAAGCCTGCCAAAAACATTGTGAAACCACAGTTTCCCCTCATCATGATTGTGTGAAACATTGTGCAGAGCATCCAGGTGCAAAAGATCAGGCCTGTGCCCAGCATTGCACCCAAGACTCTGCGGCAAAGGCACATGAATGCGGTACCGAACACTGTGCGCATCATAATGCGGCATCAACAAAAAATTGTAATACAGGTCATTGCTCCCACCATCACAGTACCGCTGCCCACGAATGCGGCACTGAACATTGCGAAAAACACGGTGGCGATATGTCGAAATGCTGCGGTACAGAGCATAAATGCGATAAGTAACAAGCACACTAACCTATAAAATTGGTTGCTTTTGCACTTGATAGCTCTTTAATCAGACTATCAAGTGCTCTCCGTTAGAATAATTATTGCCATACCGTCCACGAAAGCATCATTAGCAATACTATTGCAATATTCCACTGTTTGCCCCTAATTTCCTAACCAAGCTGGCTTCCATTACGGCAATGGCTTCCTCGCATCCGACCGATTCCTCGTCACTTTTAAATATAAGATCTGCCAGACATTCAATGGCATGCCAATACTTTGGTGACTCAATGAACATCATTGCACAGTTAAATAACTCTGTTAATTTGGCAGGATGCTCCCTTTTATCCGGTACTAATATATCAAGATATTCACGTATTTCTCCAAGATCAGAAGTTCCGCAATAATCAGAAAATATATTGATATCTAATTGATTCGGCATGAAAATGCCATTATTCCGAAGGAACACATGTTTGGCCTCGGCTAATGGCCCAATCATCAAATTGACCATATCTGCTTCAAAGGCAATTTGATAGGCTAGTTGTTCGTGTAGGGTGTAGTTATCGTGTTCAAGCAATGTAACAGGAAGATTCTGAATCAAGTAGCCACCTTCAATCATGCCGATATAATGATTACGTGACAATAACCGCAACCCGGCAAGTTGCTCATTAGAAAAATGGGGCAAGTATTTAACGGTAATCTGAAAAAATATCGGGGGTAGCTGTTTTTGTTTATTAAAAAAATGGATTGCTGCAGCATGGCCTGCTTCATGAAAAGCCACCTGCCTGAATATAGACAAGTCATTAGCAACGCAGGAGTCGAAGTTATCAAATAGACAGTCTCGTTTCATGGTTTCATGCCAATAACTGTTTATAAAAAAATGCGGACAGGGTTGCTGTCCGCACTGGAGAGGAAGGATATTTTACAAACTAACTCGAGTCCCTTTAGGAGGAAGCACAATCTCAAGAGTTGCAAGTATTCTAATCACAAAAACACATCATGAAAATGTGGCATATTGACGCGTGACAATATGCCGCTTCATTTGGCATTACAATTGCTTTACTTATTAGTTTGTTAGAAGAATATTCTTCAGATGCCCAGTAAAATAGCCATGTTCCTGCCAATTTATTTGTTGTCTAGTGTGGCATATAACCTATAAATAGGTCATATGACTCATTTCCTGAATCAACCTGAAAATAATTGCCGAAAATCGCCACAGAATTCCAGAAATAAAATCAACTTGAATGGGTGTGACAAATTGTCGCAGTTATTTCTGGACAAGTGATATTCACTTCTATAAAATGCGCCCACTCACTGAGAAGAGAAATTCACACTGAAGATCAATAAAAACAATAATGCCTCAGGTGGCATTTGATGTGAGTAGAAATAGAGGGAGGAGGAACCCTAATTATGTAAAGAGAGATATTTACATTCTTGGGTAAAAATAATAATAAATGACAGTACAATTAATG
>CAILCX010000139.1 GCA_903832775.1 uncultured Methylobacter sp.
CATTAATTGTACTGTCATTTATTATTATTTTTACCCAAGAATGTAAATATCTCTCTTTACATAATTAGGGTTCCTCCTCCCTCTATTTCTACTCACATCAAATGCCACCTGAGGCATTATTGTTTTTATTGATCTTCAGTGCGTGCAACGCTTCTCAGTGAGTGGCGTGCATTCTATAGAAGTGAATATTCATTGTCCAGAAATAACTGCGACAATTTGCCGCACCCCATTATAATCAGGATGGGCAAGTACGTCCAAGACACTCTCTGTCCTTATTTTTACGCTCATTGATTTTCTGTGTGCTCCACACAATGCGGAGCAGATTGTTCATTGATTGAGATTGTAATTCGACATGTGTATGGATTAAGTGATTTTTGTCATCCTGTAACACAATGGCATAGATTTCAGCAGACCATTTCAGAAGTTCGGTCACCAGATAAAGACGAACTGCCAATAGTAGCGATGTGCAAGGACTCCGCCAACATGCGCTGATTTTCAAGTAATAGTGACTGTGTTTTTTGTAAATCCTCTTCTATCTGTTTGTGCTCCGAAATATCGGTATTTATACCAATCATCCGTAAAGGTTTTTCGTCTTCACTCCGACTGACGACCATACCCCGGCTCTTGATCCATTTGTAGGTTTGATTCTTACAGCGCAATCGATATTCAATACTGTAATTTGCTACTTTATTATCAAGACAAGCAAGCATTGCTTTTGCAACAAATAACTGATCATCCGGATGGATGCGATTTAGCCACTCTTGGTGGCTCGGTAATATCTCATTTTCACTATATCCCAGCATTGCTTTCCAACGAGGGGAATACTCAACCACACCTGTTTGTATATTCCTGTCCCATATCCCGTCACCGGAACCATAAAGCGCAAACTTGCATCTATACTCACTTTCTATCAAAGCATCTTCTGCTGCTTTCCTTTTATGTAATTCATCTTGCAACTCATCTTGCAACTCATCTTTCAATTCATTTTGTAATTGATTAATTGTGGGTAAAGATAATGCTCGTGGGGTAATCCAGAGCATCATTATGGCCGTGGTCACTGACAGGATCGCAGTAATGCCTTTAACGATGCCATCAACCCAATAGAGCGGTATCCAAATAGTAATGACCGACAATAAATGGGTGGTACCGCAGGCGACAATAAATCCAGAAAACATGGCTATCAACCATGGATAAGGCAAATCTTTACGTTGCCGGACGTAATAGATAATGGCCAGTGGAATTGAATAATAGGCAAAAGTAATCAGCAGATCTGAAATCACATTTAGCCACAGTAATATCGGGTTCCATGATAGATAGTTGTCATGAGGAATAAGGCCTTTTGTACCCCAAAAATCTATTAATTGTTGCATTCAACTTACGGTAATTGAGAATCATTTTCAAAATATTGCGCACTTTTTACCATATTTTTTATTTTTAAAACACATATAAAAGGATTTTTATTTCAATATTGCAAGATTTGGAGTACCAATTGGTTTAGTCTAATTGGCGGCAATCTTTTTGTTATTTACAGGACATTCAGATGCTCTATGGAGAGACTTGCCAATACATGCGATGCTATGGCAAAGAAATTCAAACTCCACTTCAGTCATATAGATTTTCAAAATCCTCGAGAATCTGAAGCACCTATCTTCATCCAAACTTAATGATGGCAATAGGTGTTCTTTCATCTCATTGATATAAAATTAAATGCCTTACAAAAATAAGGCTTGAATTAAGTGATTGATAGCTGCCACTTGAATATAGATCACTAATGCCTGACCACATCTGAAAATAAACCATGGAATTTAAAAAAACGCTCCCTTTAGTAATAACCTGCATGCTATCTGGAATTACAATGGCTCAAGCCGAAGTTGCGACATTCTCAAATGTTACCGTCACTGGCTGTCATACTTGCACAGCAATTGACCCAAGTAACCTTAAAATCGAAGCCATAGGACATCCAGTTTATGGTTACCCAACAGGCTGGGACGTTTGGACCAGTGCAGCCGAACATCTTGTGATCGTAAATGGCATTGGTGCAGATTTTTCAGTGCCAAACGCCACTTTTGATTTAACAAAACTAAAAATGTTAGGGAATTCGACTCGTGTCAAGACTGTTGTGCCACTTACATATAACTTGGTTGCCTACCATCATAATAATCCGGTTCCGGATATTATTCCTTTCACAATCCCTGCACGGGTAGTTAGTGCCGTTGATTTTTCAAGCTACCCACAACTTAAAAATCTTGACAAGGTATCGATCTCGTTTCCGGCAACATCTTATATCGGCAAGACTTATTTTATAGAAACTCAATTTACACACCACTAATACAGGACGAAATTTTGTGGGTCTGCGCATGCGGCTTCAGAGTCTTTGATGCGTGAATCGAGTAAAGGCCCGCTTATTTGGCAAATCTATCCTGTATTGCACGCAATCTGTAATCCATGTCTTATAAATATTACAGTTTGTGAATTGAAATAACTGAAGTCTACTTTTTGTTTGTTACTAAAATATTACAGTCACCTTCCCATATAAACAGGGTTCGGTGTTATGCAGTGTATTAAAAACTTTACACTTTTTAATGTTTTTGGATTGAAATAATTGCACTTATTTAAAAAAACTATATAAATCAGTTATTTAATATTATGGCGCAGTTATTGCTTATGTGATTTGACCGTAAAAGAAAATATGCGGCTAGTAGCGCGGATACTTAATCTTCGTAGACACAACACAAAATAATATGGAGTTATTATGAAATCTAAAATAAATGAGTTGATGGCTGTCTCGGCCCTTTTAGTAAGCGCACCATTCATTGATTCTGCCGCTATCTATGAGGTTGCAAAAGAATCTAAATTCAATTCGAGAGCCATTGCACATATAAGGGCAATTAATTATGACAAAGTGATCGCTGAGAATATGACTGATTTCGATACGGTGACTGAGATAAGCCCAGGCTGGTGGTCAAAATATCTTTGCTAATACCTA
>CAILCX010000140.1 GCA_903832775.1 uncultured Methylobacter sp.
CACTCTAATCAGGGCATTACGCCAAATTTAACGACTTTGAAACTTAGGCGTTTTTTGAGTACAAAGGGAGTAAATCCTAACTGTTTGATCTTTTTTAAATAGGAGCAATTCTAGTTAACTACACTAAAAGTTAGCTGACAGGGAGACTTGTTCAATAATGCCTGAAACTTGCGTGCTGGAGTAAATCTGGGCTTTGTGCACAGTAAGTTAAGGCTTGAATTATATTTCTTAAAACTAATGTGGATGATTATGAAGAATCAAATGTTAAAACCCTTGGTAATCGCAATAGCATTGGTGCTAGTGCCATTATCTATAAGTACCGCTCAAGCTACTCAAACTAATCAAGGTTCAAAAGGTGACAAAGGTGACAGAGGTGATAAAGGCGACAACGGTGATAAGGGGCAAATAGGCCCACAAGGTCCAGCAGGGCCTCAAGGTCTACAAGGTGTTCCTGGGGTTGCTGGAGCAACGGGGCCAATAGGGGCTACTGGAGCAAAAGGTGATACTGGCCCCGCAGGCTCAGTTGGTCCAGCTGGAGTTCCAGGTGCTATTGGCTTGACCGGATTAACGGGTGCAGCGGGGCCACAAGGTGCACCAGGAGCAAAAGGTGATACTGGAGCAACAGGGCCCAAAGGTACTGGCGCTTCAGTTCATGTTATAGGTGAGCACTATCAAGGCGGGATTGTGTTTTGGGTAGATGCTGACGGTCAACATGGTTTAATCGCCTCCGAGTCGGGTCAAACCGATAACAATAATTTAATAAGATGGGACGACGCTAATAATACCATACAAAGGGGGTACAATACTGGTGCTAGGGGTGATGGAATTTATGCAGGCATCCACAATACCGCTATCATAGTCGCGCAGCAATATGTATGGAATACTGCAAATGCGCTGCCTGTAACGCCTGCCAGCACAACACCAGTCAGTTCAGCCGCACAAGTAGCTGCAGATTATAGCGTACAAGAGGATGGTTTAAGTCCTTGTACCAACACCGACTCATACGCCGACTACCCCAACACTAATCAAAAATGCTTTGGCGACTGGTATTTGCCCTCATTAGTGGAGTTAAAATTATTTTATAATTTCGCCAGCAATAACCGTGATACCATCTGGTATGGTGGCCAGTATTGGAGCTCTACAGAGGCTAGCAGGTACCCATTCTCTCAGTTGGCATGGCAGCTTAATTTTTACAATGGATCCCCCACGGCTGTCGAAAAGTACAATGGTAGGGGTTACGTGCGTGTGGTTCGGGCTTTTTAACTATTTAACCCTTTAACCCTTTTCTTTTTCCCGCCGCAGGCGGGGGATTTTCAAACACCACAAACCAAGCCTCTTAAACGGGGCTTGTTTTGTTTCCGATGTAGATATGTTCCAAGACAAATAGCCATATCCGGTTAAAACCACCATCATTATTGACCCTGTTGCGCAGACCACTGTGCAGCCAAAGAAACCACCGTTGAACGTACTCTCGGAGCCGATTTTCATCCACTCCTTGCTCATAAAGCCGACGAGAACGATCAAGTAAGCGGTTTAGGCTTTGCATAGCGGGACGCAAAAGACGGTCAGGGTGGATGCTATAACCCAGAAAATCAAACATCCCGTCTTCATACCAGTTCGTGACGGGGCATTTTAAATTACAGTGGTTTTTTAAAATCGCAAGTGCTACCGCCCCCTGCAACCCCGAAACACCCGAAGTGTCAAATTACCCGATGTTACCGCGTCGCCTTAAGCCCAGTAAACCCATTAAACCGCTACCGAATAACCAGAAAGCAGCAGGTAACGGCACGGCGGCAACATCGCCGGGGCGAACAGCCCATGCATATAGCTGATTGTACTTAAAGTCGTTGCCCTGGCTGCCATAGCCAGTGCTGAAGTACCACGCGTAGCTAGGAACGGGCGCGTACTCACTACCCGACCAGTACACATAGCTCTGAACGTTAGTAAACAGGTTATAATTTGCATTATGAGTAGTGGTAATAGAGTAACCTGCTACGCCGCCTAATTCGTTGTAAAACAACTCGCCCATTTCGCTGCCGGTTTTGTTATAACCAAAAGTAGCAGGAATGGTCGTCGGTAAGCGCCAATCGCTGTAACCGCCAAACACCAAGCTGTCAGCCCATGCTACGGCTTGTGTCCAAGTCATTAAGCCATTGATGTTGGCATTCGCCGTCCAGGTAATGTCTTTAGCATCGTCATAGATCAGGCCATTGCCACGGTCAAATAACGACGCCTGGGCAGTTCCGGTTACAGCAGCACTAGCCAGCAAGGCCAACGCTAATAAGGTTTTTTGTGGTTTCATGAGATTATCTTAAAGAAAGCTTTCATTAATTTAATGCGACCCGGCTGGCCTTTAAAAAGGCTCCGTAGCTTTCCGTCCTTATCTCACAATAAGTTTGGCTATTTCGTCCGTGAATCATGCTGACTTAAGGAAAAGTCAGACACGATATTTTATCACTCGATGGCATCCCAAAGATCAAATCTACAATTTGCCTCAGTGGCTTTTGCTTGCGCGTGTAATTTATACCAGATTTTTAATTTAAAACCAGTACATATTTGAGTGAATTTTTAGTTTTTACGTTACGGTTTCATGGCATTTGTTTTGTAAGTCAATGCTTGCAATAGCAAATTAGTTCGACAGCCGCCCTCAGCGTTCTGCTGGCATTTGGCAAGCTTGTGAATAAAAGCAGGTCGATGGAGTCAAATTTTGATCAGCAATAAATAACCACAACTCATCAGTTGGGATATCAGCGGTACCCCCAAAAAAATCCCCTGAAAAAATGTGTCGATGCCTACCCCCACCCAAAAAATCCGCAACGCCGCAACGGCCTCGACTGGCATGGCCTCCAGCGTTGCGGCATCAATTCGAGTTTCCGCAACGTGTTCAAAAAGGCAACGCTCACCCAAACGTTTCGGATTGTCCGCAACACCTTAACCTCTGATTTATATGACTTCCGTGGATTTGTGGCGTTGTGGCGGCAAATTTGAAAGAGGGGTGAAGTTGAGTGGGGTTCATCGGTGTTATCTCCAAAGGATTTAAAGATTCCCTCACGGAACGCCGGACAAACGAAACTCTCCACAATGAAGTGGCTAATGTTTTGGTTATCGGTTAGGGTTGGGGGATTTGGTTGTAGAAAATCAGTCAGAAGCTAGAGC
>CAILCX010000141.1 GCA_903832775.1 uncultured Methylobacter sp.
CAATTCATCAATACGACTATTGGGCCAAGTCGGTAATTTTTCTAAAGTATCTTTTAGCCAAGCCTCAGGGTTTAATCCATTCAATTTCGCTGTGCCCAGCAAGCTTTGAATAGCAGCGGCTCTTTGACCCGCTCGTTCTGAGCCTGCAAATAGCCAGTTCTTTTTTCCTAAGGCGATGGGGCGGATAACGTTTTCAACGGGATTATTGTCAATTGGCAGATGGCCTGTTTCAGCATAACGGATAAAACTGGCCCAGCGCCGTAAAGTGTAATCCATCGCTTTGGCAGACGTACCACCGTTAGCTGTTTTGATACGAGTTGTCGTTAACCATTGATGCAACTCAGTTAATACAGGTATGCTTTTATCTTTTCGGTGTTGTTTACGTGCAGCACAATCCATGTCGATGGCTTCTGCTTCAATAGCATATAGCTGACCAATGCGTTCCAACGCTTCTTTTGCCATAGGGCTCTGGTTGGCTTTATGCAAATCAAAGAATTTCCGACGCGCGTGCGCCCAACACCCCAATTCAATACAGAGCACTACCGTTTGCTTGGTATTGAATGAAGCCTTATAGCCACTGTAATCATCCACCATCAGGTGGCCCTTCCAGGCACCTAAAAAGCGCCGGCAATGTATGCCACTACGACCGTCCCGATAGTCAAAGACAATGATGCGTGGCCCCGTCTGTAAGTCATTGCTGCGGTAAGCCCATAGATAAGCTTTTTTTGTTTTGCCTCGCCCAGGATCAAGTTGCGACACCGGTGTTTCATCGGCATGCAAGGTATTGCCCTGCAATAAATGCCAAGCCAACCGATCAACCAAGGGCTGTAGGGTCACACCGAGCTTGCCAACCCAATCAGCCAAGGTTGAGCGTGATAGGATTACTTTTTGCCGAGCGGCGATCTGCTCAATACGATACAGGGGCAAATGATCAACGTATTTATTAATCAAGACCCAAGTTAGCAGGCCCACGGTTGCCATGCCACCATCAATAACAGCGGCCGGAATCGGTGCGGCGATGATAGTTTCACAGGCCTTACAAGCATATTGGGGTCGGATGTGGCGATGAACGGTAAATACAGCGGGCACAACATCCAATTGTTCGGTGACATCTTCACGAATCTTGCTTAAGTCACTGCCACAGCGCCCACACTGGCAAGATTCGGGTTCGTGCCGAAACTCAATACGAGGCAAATGCTCAGGCAATGGCTGACGTCCAGCGCGAGGGCGCTTAGGTTTGCAGACAGTGACGACAGGCTCCCTATCACTTAGCGCTTCCAGTGCCGCCTCAGCGGCTGCCAAGTCTTCGTCCAAAGACTCCTCAAAAAGATCCTTTTGTAGCTGGCTAAAGGCTTCGGTTTTGGCGCCGTATCTTATTCTGCGGAGGTATGACAGTTCGTAAGTCAGCGCTTGAATTTTATCTTCTTTGCGTTGAATGTCTTGCGCATCTTTATTAGCCCGTTTGAGCAGCGCTCGAACCATGTCTGCCATCTGAGTTTTAGAGGCGGATTCAAGGTCAATCTGTTCAAATTGGCTAAGTGATTTCATGCGACTATTATAACAAATAAATCCATTGAAGCCACGTCATTACTGGGATTAG
>CAILCX010000142.1 GCA_903832775.1 uncultured Methylobacter sp.
AGCGCTCAGTCTGATGCAGATGGATTTGGTTATCTTGGACGAATTGGGTTATCTGCCCTTTTCACAGGTCGGTGGCGCACTGCTATTCCATTTGCTATCCAAACTCTACGAACGGACCAGCGTCATTATTACGACCAATTTAACGTTTTCGGAATGGAGTAGCGTGTTTATCGATGCCAAACTGACGACGGCACTATTGGATCGCCTGACTCATCATTGCCATATTATCGAAACAGGTAATGAATCATTCAGGTTCAAGCAAAGCAGTGCAACAGCCAAAGAACGGATCAAATCCAGGGAATCGTCTTTGCGTGTGTCTCCAACCTCAGATACTGCAGAGGTTGATGCAGATGAATAGGATGAATCTTTCTTTATTTCAAAGTGACGGTTCAATAGCAAAAGGGAGGTAAAACTAACTTAGTCTGGTCGACTATTTCAATGCTGTAGAGTACGCTATACAGCAATTATCCCTGGTCAATTTTCAATCGGCACCAACAAGGTTCCAGCCTAATTATCAAATAATGGGCACCTTAAAAATTTTGATGTGGGAGGGGGAATTGTTAACTGACACGACTTTTGTCATGCGCACTCAATAAAATGACAAAAGTGGCAGAAATGACAAAATATGTAAAAAGTATCGCCTCTCTCCAACCAACTCCTTCGCGGTAAACTTAAACGTGCTTGTTCCTTATTAGATTTGCCAAATACATGGCATAGCGCAAAATAACTAATAGTTAAGAGGTTTGGTTACGAGCAGTTTTGGCGAAAATATTAGATGATGTTTAATGTTAAATGTTAAATGCCTAATCTTTTGTGAGTAATTATCTATAAAATCAATATCACAATAGTCATGGCATTGCCGGATTAAATCAATAATTACTCGCGAAAATGATTAGCATATTTAGGCTATTTTTGTTGAATAGGGAAAAGTGCGAAGCATTATTTTATTGAGAATAATTTAGGTCTGCCAGCCATATATTTTTTTGAAATATTGAATTGGCAAACAAATTGCATTCATTGAAAAATATAATGATAAATTCATTAAACAATGACAGAGGAAGAATTGAAATGATTGCGAGAAACAAAATACCTTCGCTAAGACTGGCAAAACATAGATACATTAAAGTTTTCCAGCTTAGAAATGATAGAAAGCGAATTGCCGCTGAAATAAATTTCTTTAGAAATACTTTATATGGAAATTGTAGATGCTCTAATCCTACCCTTAAGAAAAACAGAATGATGACCCCGGCTCTGATTAATTGGACACTGTATACTATTAATCCCCATCAAGACAGTTTCACGCCGCCCTATGACATGCTTGAGGTTATTGACCGATTAGACACGCTAACACCTTTATCTGATATCGGAATGAGTATTATGCAATTGGTAAATGCTCCCGCCGCAGATGTCCATAGATTAGCTGAAATTATTGATCAGGATGCTGTCTTGTCGGCACAAATAATCCGCTTGGCCGGTTCGCCTGTTTATGGTTTCTCGGGAACGGATCTTAATGTTCGCGATTCGATTGGTGAGGTTCTGGGCTTTGATTTTGCGTGTAATTTAGCCTTTGCATTGTCTGCATTTCCATCATTAAAGATGTCTAAATACGGAGCAATTGGCACCCGCCTATATTGGATTCATGCCATTGCCAGTATGCAACTTATGCAGTTGCTGAATAAGCGATTAGCGGTATCAAACAGATTTCATGATGCACAATTAATACAGTCAGGATTGCTACATAATATTGGACTGCCACTATTGGCGGATCAATTTCCAACAGAATTTGGCCTTTTAAATGATCTGGTAAGTGCAAATCCAACTATGCCAGTGATAGAACTGGAAAAATTCGCCTTAGGCATTGACCATAATATTCTTGGCGCTTGGCTGATGCGGTCATGGAACATGCCTAAATCGATTATTGATGTTGTGAATAACCACCACAACCCTCATTATCCTGGCGATAGCTATAAGCTGAATCTGTTGACTTATTTAAGTGATTGTTTATTAGGTAAGCTTGGTATCGGCTTTGCTGCACAAAAACAAACCTATTCAAATGAGCTATTAGATGACTTGGGCTTGACTGTTGAGGCACTTGAGGAATCGATTGATAGTCTTTACGACAATCTTGAAAATATTATTATGATGGCAGAAATGATCACGGAATAATCAATCGATATATTCTGCGAAATGATGTTCAGAACATGCCTGCCAATTACTATCAATGATGATAGGGCCTAGAAAAACCCTTATATCAGGGCATTCGGAGGGGGGCTATAGAGAGAATTGCCAATACATGTCTTGGCAAAGATCCACAATATTTCCTTCAGAATCCCCTTGAAATATCTTCTGAAGAAACACAAAGGCTTCAGAAGAAATACAGAAGAGAGTTGTTGTATCCCGACCCCATCATTCGCAAGAATTACACCGTCCCATCTGATTTCAATGGCATTCAGAGATTTTCCTTTTATTCTGAATGGGCAGGCAATTTCAATTGCTCCCTGGTATTATTGGCGCTTGCAAATCGAATGCTTTTTTTAAATTACTGAAAAGAAGCTGGTGCTTTGCGGACATTTTTAATCAAGTTAACTGGCAGACCAAATAAAATGGAGTTGGTCAATTACTCATCCCGTTTTATGGTTGGCTTACGGCAACTTACTTTTTCAATTTCTGGGAAACTTCAGTTTATTTTATAACCCGCAATAAATTGCCGCAAAATAGCTCCTTACCCGTTGTAGACGGGATCCAAAGTTGTTTTATTTCTATTTGATCTTTTAAAAAATGCGCTTCGGTAGCTTGGCTTAAATCAGTAAGGTCTATTTTGGGCGAGTAGGTGTTTAGCACTAAAAAAGCTCCAGGGTTCATTAAACCGTGAGCGGTTTCCAGCAAACTGGATAAGTGATTTTCCAGTTTCCATTTTTCACCTTTCGCACCCAAACCCCAAGCGGGTGGATCCATGATAATGCCATCGTAAAGCTTGCCGCGTTTTAATTCGCGTTGGGCAAATTTTAACGCATCTTCAAGTACCCATTTGATGTCGGAAAGAGCGCTACGTTCTCTGTTTTCGTTGGCCCAGGTTAGCATTTGTTTGACTGAATCAACATGGACAACATCTCCTCCGGCTTGGCAGGCTACTAGTGATGCAGCACCTGTGTAGGCAAATAAATTTATTATTTTTTGACCTGTACTAATCCGCTCTTTGATGAAACACCAGTTTGCCTGTTGCTCAGGAAACAAACCGACGTGTTTAAATTTGGTTAGTTTCAAGCCGAAAATTAAATTTTGATAGGAAATGCTCCAGCACTCCGGAGCATTTGGCTTGATGTTTATCCAGCAACCTTGCGTTGAAGATTTTTCTTTAAACTCCCAATGTGCTAAGTCTTGCCATTTGCTGGTAGGCCAACCCGGTTTGAAATCGGCTTGAAGCTCAGGTCGAATGGTAAGGATGTTGCCCCAGCGTTCCAGTTTCTTGCCATTGCCTGCATCTAGAAGTTCATAATCAGGCCAAGGTAATCCATATACTCGCATCATTCGTTTATAGTTGATGATTAATAAAATATTTTAAGTCAGGCGACATCTACGCAAGATTACTGCCGCGTTCTCCTGTACTGATAACAGCACCTTCATCAACATTAATGATATAGACTTTTCCTGCTCCGTGTTGATGAGTATTTGCGATAGTCATGATTGCATTGAAAATACTGTCCACCAGCTCATCTTGTGCAAAAATTTCGATACGTTTTTTTGGCATAAACGGTGTGTAATTCTGTTGATCGACTACTTTTTCACGGCCAAAGCCTTCGCAATCAGAGACACTCATGCCAGGAAAATGAGGGATTTCGAGTAATGTCTGTGTCAGTTTGGACAGCATAAAAGGCTGAATATAAGCTCGAATTTCTTTCATGACAATGCCTCAGGTTTCGTGTTGTTCTTCAAAATGACGGTAAAGTGCCGGTAGCATCGTTAAGGTTAATAATGTTGCTGTTATAAGTCCACCAATAATAACCACAGCGAAAGGTTTTGCTGTTTCGGATCCTACGCTGGTCGAAATGGCTGCCGGTATCAATCCCAATATCGCCATCAATGCTGTCATTACTACAGGACGTAAACGGCTAACGGAACCTTGCAAAATAGCTTCCTGTAACGGTACACCTTCACGCCTTAGGTGATTTATTTGTGTCAAGAGAATAACACCGTTTTGAACGGCAATGCCAAATAAGGCAATAAAACCAACCGCAGCCGATACGCTTAAATGAATACCTGTCACCAATAAGGCTACTAAGCCGCCAATCATCGCAAAAGGTACATTCATAACGATCAATGTTGCGCTTTTTAATGATTGGAAGGCCCAGAATAATAAGATAAAAATCAGAACTAAGCTGATCGGAACAATAAATGCCAAGCGTTTCATTGCACGTTGCTGGCTTTCAAATTGGCCGCTCCAGACAACTCGGTATCCAGGTTCCAACACTATTTGTTCAGACACTTTCTGCTGCGCTTCGGCCACAAAACTACCTTGGTCACGACCTATTAGATTACATTTGATTGCGATTCTGCGCATGTTATCTTCACGGCTGATACGCGATGCTCCTTGGTTGATTTTAATCTCAGACAATTCAGCCAACGGAATGCGACTGCCATCTGGCGCTAACACAGTAATATCCTCAATCGCTCCGACCGAGTCCCGAGCCGCACCGGTTAACCGAACAGTAATATCAAATCGGCGTTCACCTTCCAGCATTTGTGTTGCGGTTTTGCCGCCCACTGCCATGGAAATCACACTTTCCACATCATCAACATCAATGCCGTAACGGGCGGTTTTAAATCGATCAATTGCTATCACCATCTGCGCCAAGCCTGATTGCTGCTCGGCGGCCACATCGGTTGAACCTTCAATAGAGCGTAAAATTCGGGTAATTTGATTGGCTTTTTCCTGAAGGACTTTAAGGTCTTCTCCAAAGATTTTGATCGCAATTTCACCTTTGACGCCAGAAATAGCTTCTTCCACGTTATCCTGAATTACCTGTGAAAAATTGAACTGTAAACCCGGATAAACCGCCAGGCGTTTTTGCATGGCTTCTACCAGTTTATCCTTGTTTTTATAATGCCAGGTTTCCTTGGGTTTGAGATCAATGAGGATTTCAAGATTATTAAAGCCTTTGGGATCGGTGCCATCCTCGGGTCTTCCCAGTTGGGTTAGTATCGATTTGGCTTCGCTAAATTCGCGTAAACGGCCCCTGATATCTTGTTCCAGTACTTTGGCCTTTGCCAAAGATACAGGTGTTGGCAAGGTAATGGTTAACCAGATATTTCCCTCATCAAGCTTGGGCATAAACTCAGTGCCGATTAATAAGGTAGTGCCCAGCGATAATGCCAGTGACAAACCTGCTGAAATGAATAGTTTACGAGGGTGGCGCAGCACCGCTTCCAATATGATGCGGTAATATTTTTCCATGCCGTCGACAAGTGGATTGTGCGACTCAATTAGACGCGGCCCAATCAGGTAGCTCAACAATACTGGTACTAACGTTAAGCTGATAATCAAGGAACCTAACAGTGCAAAACTCAGTGTAAAGGCCATCGGTGAAAATATTTTGGCTTCAACCCGTTGAAAAGTAAAAATGGGTAAAAAAGCAATAATGATGATAGCTTTAGAAAATAAGATAGGCCGGGCCAGATCCACCGCTGTCATCAGCATGGATTGACGCATATGCGCTACACTGGCTTTCTGGCTCATCTCTAAAGTCACTTTAACCATGATGGCTTCGACCAAGACTACGGCGCTGTCGACGATAATTCCAAAATCAATCGCGCCTAGTGAAATCAGGTTGGCGGAAACATGTTCGGCATCAATCAAAATAAAAGCAAATAACAGTGATAACGGAATAACAGTGATAACAACGGCCGAAGCTAGGGCACGGCGCAGAAAAATGACAAGAATGGCTAAAATCAGGGCGGCGCCTTCGAGCATATTGTGCTCAACAGTATGGACAGTATGCTGTACAAGTTCAGTACGATCGTAAATTGGAACTATCTTGACTCCGGGCGGCAAGGCGTGGCCATTAAGACCTTCAATTTTTTCTTTTACGCCTTGTAACACGTCAATTGCATCGCGGCCTTTAATCAGTAAAACGACGCCTTCAACCACATCATCACGCTCATTGTAGCCAACGATGCCATTACGTGGCTGCGGACCGATAACGACATTTGCAATATTTTTAACCAGTATCGGTACACCATCCTGGCTGGAAATGACAATATTACCTATTTCGTCAGCAGACTTTAATAAACCCGCACCACGAACGACTAAAGCCTCATAGCCGTGCTCAATATAACCACCGCCCGTATTGGCATTATTTGACGCAACTGATTGATAAACATCAGGTAGCGTTAATTTATAATCTCTTAATTTATCCGGATCAACTTCAATCTGGTATTGCTTTACACCCCCACCAAAAGCGACCACGTCAGCCACGCCCTGAACCGAGCGTAAAGTGCGTTCAATAACCCAATCTTGTATGGCTCGTTGCTCAACCAGCGGGTAAGTTGGTGCTTCAATGCGATAGCGATAAATTTCACCAACACCGGTTGATAAAGGTCCCAGTACCGGACTGACTGAACTCGGCAAACTGACAGCACGTAATCGTTCTAGTACCTGCTGCCGTGAAAAATAATCTTCGGCGTCATCATCGAAAGTGAGCGTTACAACAGATAGCCCGAAAATGGACACTGAGCGCATATTTATCAAATGCGGCAAGCCATTCATCTCCTTCTCGATTGGCAAACTAATCAGCTTTTCGACTTCCTCAGGAGCTTGGCCCGGATATTGGGTCACAACTTGAACAAAAACATTCTGGACATCTGGAAAAGCTTGTACCGGCAGACGTTCAAAAGAAATAACACCAACTACCGCCAGTAGCACTGATGCGCCAATAATTAACAGGCGTTGCTGTAAACAAAACGCGATGATTTTATGAATCATGGCTGGCTTTCTCCGCCTTTTTGTTCGTCCTGTTCAGCATCTTCCTCAGTTCGTAACAGTAATGCGCCATCAATTACCAGGCGCTCTTCAGGCTTCAAGCCTTCAAGAATAACGGCTCTATCCTTAAGACGTAAACCAGCTTTGACAGGTCTTTTTTGGTAATGTCCATCACCAATCGCCACGAATAACCAGTCTGATTCATCTTCGGTGAATAGCGCGGTTAAAGGAACAACTACGGCTTGATCATTGGGTTCGCTTTGCACTTCAGTGGCTGCGTACATGGCAGGCAGAAGGCGGTTATCCGGATTAGGTAAAATGCAACGTACTTTAACGGTACGCGTCGCATCTTCGACCACCTGACTTATATAGCTGACGGTTGCGGCAAATATCTCGGCTGGATAAGCTGGCACACGCACAAGAACTTTGGCGCCTACATGAATTAAACCGATATCTTTCTCAAAAACAGACATTTGCACCCATAAATTGCTTAGGTCCGATATAACAAATAGTGGCATTATCAAGTCTGATCTGACTTCCATGCCAGGATTGATATTACGTTCGGTAATCACGCCGGCGATGGGTGAATGCAGGGAAAATCGATTGTCTGTGCGTCCGGTCGGGGCGCCAAGATTAACTAGCTTGAGTCTTGCTCTTTCGGCCTCACTTCTGGCATGAGTCAGGTTGTCTTGTGCCTGTTCCTGATCTTTACGTGGTGTTATGCCATTGTCATAAAGCTCCTGCATGCGTTGGAAAGCGCGATCGGCCAAATTCAAATCGGCCAAAGCATCGGCATAATCTGATTGGGCTTGCCCCAGCTCGGGGCTATCCAGTTGGGCAAGCGCGTCGCCAATATTGACATGTGCGCCCAGTGCGGCGATAGCTCCTGTCACCCGTCCGGCAATAGGTGACGAAACACGCGCTGTCCAAGCTTCATCATAAGTGAGGGTTGCTGTTACCGGATCCATCAAGGGGCGGCGGACCAAATCAACAATAGCTTCTTTAATATAAGCACGCTTGGGAGAATTCTGGCTCAGTATCACTTCATTTTTGGATAGCGTCACGACTGGCTTTTGAGGTTCTTTACTTTCCTTCTGGCAAGCCAGTAATGAGAGCCCCAAAACTAGAGTGATCAGCCTGGTTTGCTTGAAAAACTGTGTGTTCATGATTTTGCTTCTTCCCCGTAAGCCATTAATAAATCCGCCCAAGCATTGCTACGGTTTGCCAAGGTGTTGTAATAATCCAGCATCATTGCTTTGTAATTTCGTTCTGCATCTATCAAGTCGAGTAATCCGACCGCTCCTTTCTGATAGGCTATCTCCTGAGATTTGCGTAACATTTCAATGCGCTTGATCACATCTGATTCAAAGCGTTGCGAGATGGAGTTTGCACTTTGCCAGGCCGATAAGGCTTTCATAATATCTGTACGAACACCTTGTTCAACCTGGTTTACTGCTAATTCAGAGGTGCGAAGGGCGATGCGTGCTTTAGAAATTTCACCCTCCTGACGATAGAATAAAGGTAACGGCACACTGAAGCCTACGCCGTAACTATCAGTGAAAAAATTGCCGGGGTCTCGTTGATAAAACGTATTCACAGTTACGTCGGGAATGGTTAAACGATTTGCCAATGTCAGCATTTTTTCGGCCTGATCAATGCGGACTCTGGCAGCTTGCAAATCGGGTCTCTTTTCAATCGCTTGGGCAACTAACTGTTCCTGTCCGGCTTCTGCAATAGTATTGTTCGCTTGTGCCCAGGTTTCTACAGCCCTAATCTCCAGGCTATTATCGGGCCAGCCCAGCAATAACAGCAGATCGGCCCGTGCCTGATTTAAGGCTCTATTTGCCTGATCCTGATCGGCTTGAGCTTTGAGGCTTTCAACTTCAATTCGTGTAAAATCAGTTACGGCAATATCACCTACCTTAAGTCTGATTGCATTGACTCGAAGAATTTCACGATAGCGCTCGTAACTTTCAGTTGCTACTTTTAAAGCTTTTTGCGCTAGCAACAGGCTGTAATAACTATGCCGTACTGCGTTGGTGAGTAGTCGAGCCGTGTCTTTCAAATCCAGATTTACAGCTTCGGTAGCAAGGCCACTGCTTTCTATACGTAACCTTCGTTTCCCTGCTGTTTCTATCAATTGCTGAATCTGCGGCGATATGGCAGGCAATGCGTTCACATTGCTATATTGCTGGCGCGACATGATGGGACTCAGAGACGAAATGGTAAAAGTGAATACCGGGTTCGGAATAGCCCCTGAAATAATTTCCTGTGCACGAGCATCATCAATATTGAACTGTGCTGCAATCAAGTTGAGGTTGCGTTGATAGAATAATGCGATAGCCTGCTGCTCAGAAATGTCTAAAGTCCCTGCTTCGGCAGATAATATTTCAGCTCGCGGCGTTATTGTCCATAAAGTAAAACATAGATAGAATAAAGTTTTAACACTTAATATTTTCATAACTTATCGCTGTAAAAGTAATGGTGCAAGGGCTTTTTCTTCATTGAGTGTAGTTAAGGCAGGGGTGACTATCGAATTATCAGCGCAAAAAATCTTTGCCGCGACATAAGTAATTTGAATCTATGTTTGGACATACAATCACATAGCAAGTTATGCGCCATAATAGTGCGTGGTGATATTAGCTATTCTGGGGGTGTTTTTTGAATAGAGCCCACTGATTATGGGGGTAAACAACCTATTATCATTGAAAATGATGGTTCAAATGAACCCGATTAAATAAGCGATTGTACATAATTTTTGAGGAAAATATTTTAGCTTGGTTAATTCATGATTCACCTAAATCTCATCGATTTAGACTTAGATCGATATCTTCTTAGTTTTAAAACTAATTCATATAAACAACATAGCGATAAGATTAGAACTTGATCGCCCCCTTTCTTTGATTGGTTTGCTAATCTTTGTTGTAGTGCACTTAAATATTAAGATGCCCCTTCAAGATTTAAGATTTTTGCTCGCATCCTCTAGTGTTACAATAAATTTTGTCAACCACGTCATTAAGCAGAATATTCAGTGGATTCAAATTTTCCTTCCTTGTCTTCAGGTGCGTCGCCAGTTCGGCTACGTGAAATTCCTTATAACTACACCTCTTTTTCAGATCGCGAAATTGTTATTCGCCTGTTGGGTGAAGAAAACTGGCTGATTTTGGAATCGCTGCGGGATGAACGCATAACTGGCCGTTCTGCAAGGATGCTGTTTGAGGTTCTGGGTGATATTTGGGCCGTGCAGCGTAATCCATATCTCGAAGATGATTTGCTCGATAACCGTAAACGTCGTAAAGCACTGCTGGAAGCATTGCGACATCGTCTTGGACAGATGAGGAAACGCGATAGTGACTATGAAGACGAACATCCCGATCGCACCCGACGAGTTGAGCTGTTAATTGATGCGGCACATCAGGCAGTCAATGCCTTTGAAGCGCATTTTGTACGCACTCGTGAAATGCGCAAAAAAGTATTAGCGTTATTAAGCAAACATACCCGCAAAGACAATATCTGCTTTGACGGGTTTGCTCGCGTTTCTCATGTTACCGACGCGACTGACTGGCGGGTGGAATATCCGTTTGTGGTTCTTTATCCATGTACTGAAGATGAAGTGGGTCATTTGGTGCGCGACTGCATAAAGTTGGGGTTGACGATTATTCCTCGTGGCGGAGGTACCGGCTATACAGGCGGTGCCGTCCCATTAACGATCAATTCAGCCGTTATCAACACTGAAAAACTGATTGTTATCGGTCCCGTGGAACATGAAGCCAGTTTGCCTGGAATCGAACAGACCTACGCAACCATCCATACCGGTGCCGGTGTTGTCACGCGTCGAGTCATGGATGTCGCTGACAATGCCGGACTGGTTTTCGCCTGCGATCCTACGTCAGCCGATGCGTCATGCATAGGCGGCAATGTAGCGATGAATGCAGGCGGTAAAAAAGCCGTGCTGTGGGGAACCGCGCTCGACAATCTTGCGTCCTGGCGCATGGTAACGCCTGATGGTAACTGGTTGGAAGTTGAGCGTATCAACCATAATCTCGGCAAAATACACGATCAGGATCAAGTCAATTTTTTATTGAAACGTTTTGACGCGAAAGGTCAAACCTTACTTTCCGAAGAGCCGCTGGTCATTCCGGGCACACATTTTCGCAAAGGCGAATTGGGCAAGGATGTGACCGACAAATTTTTGGGCGGTTTACCGGGCATCCAAAAAGAAGGTTGCGACGGTATTATTACCTCGGCGCGCTGGATTTTGCATAAGATGCCGGCTTTTACACGTACTTTCTGCCTGGAATTTTATGGGCAAGTTCGCGAGGCAGTTCCAGCCATTGTCGAGATTCGCGATTATCTGGCAGCCTTACCCAAAAGCGGCGAAACACGCGTTTTGCTGGCCGGCCTTGAGCATCTTGACGAACGTTACGTCAAAGCCGTAGGTTATGCCAGTAAAGCAAAGCAGCACGGTTTGCCTAAAATGGTACTGATCGGAGACATTGTCGGCGATGACGACAAACAAGTCGCTTTGGCCGCTTCGGAAGTTGTGCGCTTGTGTAATGCCCGCAAAGCAGAAGGTTTTATCGCGGTCAGTCCTGAAACCCGTAAGACTTTCTGGCTGGATCGTGCGCGCACTGCAGCTATCGCCAAACATACCAATGCCTTTAAAATCAATGAAGACGTGGTTATTCCATTGCCGCGCATGGGCGATTATTGTGACAATATTGAACGCATCAATATCGAATTATCGTTACGAAACAAGTTGCGTTTATGTTATGCGTTAAGTCATTTTCTGGAAGGTGACCTGCCTTTACGTTCTTATGAAGACAGCGTTAACTCCAGTGATCTGATTGGTGATCGTCGCGACCAGGCTTTAGCTGTTTTGGATCAAGTGCGCGAACGCTGGCAGTGGCTGTACGACAATCTCGATTTACCGTTGCAAGAGGCTGAAGACGCTTTCGATGACTACGAGATTACCGTCAGTGAGTTCACCAATCGCGCGGAACAACCTACTTTGTTTCATCGTTTACAAGATCATTCGCTACGTGTCTCCTGGAAATTGGAGTTACAACCACGCTTAAAAGAAATTTTTGTGGGTGATAATTTTCGCCAAGTAGTTGAGCGTATCGACGCCGTTCATAAAGAGATTCTGCGTGGTCGTGTTTTTGTGGCTTTGCACATGCATGCTGGCGACGGCAATGTTCACACCAATTTGCCGGTTAACTCCGATCATTACGAAATGCTTCAGGAAGCCAATATCGCTGTGGCTCGTATTATGGCTTTGGCGCGTTCTTTGGGCGGTGTAATCTCTGGCGAACACGGCATCGGTATTACCAAATACGAATTTTTAAGCGCTGAAGAGCTTGCCAGTTTTCACGCGTACAAAGAGCGCGTCGATCCCGAAGGTCGTTTCAATCGTGGCATGCTGATGCCGGGTTCTGACATGAGCAAGGCTTACACAACTTCGTTTAGTCTGATGGGTTATGAATCACTTATCATGCAACAAAGCGACATTGGTGCAATCTCGGATTCCATCAAAGATTGTTTGCGCTGTGGTAAATGCAAGCCTGTGTGTTCGACACACGTGCCACGTGCCAACTTGTTATATTCACCACGTAATAAAATTTTGGCTACATCTTTGCTGATCGAAGCCTTTCTTTATGAAGAACAGACTCGACGCGGTATTTCCATCACCCACTGGAAAGAATTTGAAGACGTGGCCGATCATTGCACCGTGTGTCATAAGTGTTTTAATCCTTGTCCGGTCGATATTGACTTTGGTGATGTGTCGATGAATATGCGTAATCTGTTGCGCAAGATGGGAAAGCAGAGTTTTAATCCCGTAAAATCAGCGGCGATATTGTTTCTCTCTACCAGTCGTCCCAATAGTATCAAGATCATGCGCAAGTTATTGATCGAATGGTCTTATAAAGCACAGAGACTGGGTAATATTTTTCTCAGACCCTGGGGGCGTCAGCAGGTGGCACAGCCGCCGTCTTCGACTGGCAAACCGGCATTGCGGGAATATGTTATTCATTTCACTAACAAGAAAATGCCTGATGACGTGCCATCCAAAACTGCTAGAGCTTTATTGGATGTCGAGAGCGATCAGATTGTGCCCATAATCCGCGACCGAAATAAAACCCGCGCCGATTCTGAAGCGGTGTTTTATTTTCCGGGTTGCGGCTCAGAGCGCTTGTTTTCACAAGTGGGCTTGGCGACTCAAGCCATGCTATATGAAATAGGCGTGCAAACTGTCTTGCCGCCGGGTTATTTGTGCTGTGGCTATCCGCAGCGTGCAGCAGGTCAATTTGATAAAGCCCAAAAAATCACTACGGATAATCGTGTGTTATTTCACCGGGTTGCAAATACCTTGAATTATCTGGATATTAAAACCGTTGTCGTCAGTTGCGGTACTTGTCTGGATCAGTTAGTCGATTACGAATTCGAAAAGATTTTTCCGGGCTGCCGGATGATTGATATTCACGAGTATCTGCTCGAAAAAGGCGTAAAACTGGAGGGCGTTAACGGCAGTCGTTATTTGTATCATGATCCTTGTCATAGCCCTTTAAAATTGCAGGATCCGATGAAAACGGTCAATGATTTGATGGGTACGTCGGTTGCTAAATCAGAGCGTTGCTGCGGTGAGTCAGGTACCTTAGCCGTTGGGCGCCCTGATATTTCAACGCAAGTGCGCTTTCGTAAGACGAGCGAATTGCAGGAAGATGCATCCAAACTGCGTGCCGATGGTTTTGATGGGCCGATTAAAATGCTGACTTCCTGCCCGTCTTGCGTCCAAGGTTTGCAGCGTTACAAAGGTGATGTAGAGCAACTGGAGGTTGATTACATTGTTGTCGAAATTGCACGTCATGTCTTGGGTAAAGACTGGATGAAAACCTATATCAAGCAAGCTTCAAACGGCGGTATCGAGCGAGTTTTGTTGTAGTAAAGTGGCCAGGCATACCTTGTATGCCTGGCCATTCCTTGATTTTAAAGCCTCAATTTTGAATAACAAATTTGTTATTCAATTCAGCATTACCGCCCGGTAGCTTCTTCTCCTCAAAAAACAGCGATTTATCCATAAAGTACAATCCATCCCATAGCTTGTTTTGTTGATCTTCTTTCATAAGCAAATAAATTGCCAGCGCTACATCTGATTTTTTCAGAATAAATCCACCCGTCAACACTTGCCGGAAATGAGCCATTAATTCAGCATAAAAAATTAATGGCTAGGCAAAAAACCATAATTATTTTACATTTTTTTTAAATTTTTAGTTGTACAAATATAAGTTCTTAAAGTTATACAAAATCCATTCACCGTCGCCAGCCCAATAGATTAGAGGGTCTCATTAATATGATTCTACTCTTGTAATGATAGACTACAAGACATTGTATAAAATATTACGTGATTATGCGTATTTTACTGGATAAAAGTTAATGATAATTTAATTTAACCCTAATGAAATATTAATGTTTTTTATGGATTTGTCATTTTTATATTTTGAAATATTTATACATATTTTTACATATTTTTACATATTTTTACATATTTTTGTGAAAGTAATATTTGACTAATAAATTTTCATTTCAGCATTTAAATATTGTTGTTAATGGTCAATAAAAGGATGTCATTAAATATTTTTAAATAATGACTTAAGCAACCAGCTGAACAAGTTAAGAAACATCTCAGTGAAGTACTTCATGGAAAACATTTCTTAAAATTAAAGTGAAGGATAATTGTAATGAATAAAAATATATTTATATCAGGATTGTCTTTGACAATGCTAGTTTGGCTATGGTTTGGTTGCGAAGTGAATGCTGCGAATACCTCCTCTAATAATCTTGAAATAGCTATCGAGACCGATTCTATGTTTGGGGATTACATCTTCTTTGACATGGTTTTCCCTGCTTAATATTTCAAAAAAGTAATAGGTAGAAATCCAAAACTGACATTAGTTAATTTACCAAAAGGAATTTCCGTTCCTGTATGCAGTTACTGGGTAAGAAGACTGGGTAGTTACAATTTTTTATTACAGAGGCTTTAAAAATGAATGAAATCAATATTTTTAATCGTACACGAATGTCGATGGCGATTTTGTTGGCACTATCCCCTGTGGCGTTACAAATGGCACATGCCGGCGCCGGATTTGGCGATAATACCAGCAGTGTCGGGACTCCAATCAAGGTGCCGACTTTTTATGCCAACAGCCCGTCCGGACTGCGGCCGGCGGATGACTGTTTTGATACCACCGGAGCAGCGGCCGTTCCAACGCTAAAGGGTCTTTGTGACACTGGTACGCCACTGCAGAAATTTGTCGATACTCTGCCGGGTCTGGGGTCCTCTGCCGCCAACGATCTCGGTCAGTACATTCCCATCGCGGTCCCGGACACAACTTCTTATCCAGGTTCGGACTACTATGAAATTGCCGTAGTCGATTATACCGAGAAGATGCATAAAGACTTAGTCAAAGCGACTCATTTGCGCGGTTATGTACAATTGTCCACGGCAATTGTACCCGGAAAAAAAGTTTCTCTTGCTGTCAAACTCCCCGACGGTACAACAGAAGCCCTTGCCGTTGATAATCCCCATTACCTTGGCCCACTGATTATGGCCACAAAAGGACGGGCGGTACGTATTAAATATTACAATCTGCTACCCACCGGCGCTGCGGGCAAGCTATTTCTTCCGGTTGATGCAACCTATACCGAAGCGGGTATCCTTCCAGGTAACGTTAGCAAGTTAACCGAAAACCGCGCCGCCATACATTGGCATGGCGGCGATACTCCGTGGATTAGCGATGGTACGCCGCACCAGTGGATTGCTCCGGCCACTGAGGTCATTCCCGGTACAACCATTCCTATGGGCAAGGGTGTCAGCGCCGAGCCGGTTCCTGATATGCCGGCTCCGGGTGCTGGCGCACAGACGCTGTATTTCCCCAACAATATGAGCGGTCGGTTCATGTTCTATCATGACCACACCGCTGGATTGACCCGACTTAACGTCTATGCTGGTATTGCCGCCGGTTATTTGCTTACCGATCCGACTGAAACCTCCATGGTGAATGGTACGATTGCGACACCACTTTTAGATTCTACTGGCGCTTCCCAAAAAGATGCGGCTGGCAAAGTCATCAGTTTTGCAGCCGGCACCTTGCCCGCCGACCAAATCCCTCTGGTTATCCAGGACAAAACCTTTGTGCCCAAAGACATAGCGCAACAGGATTCCTACTGGAATCAGGATATTACTGGTAATAAGAACTTGACAGTTTGGGGCTCGGAAGCTGATTTGTGGTTCCCGCATGTCTATGAAACCAACCAAGATCCGTCTTCCTTGGATGCTACCAATCCGGTTGGCCGTTGGGACTGGGGTCCGTGGTTCTGGCCGGTATTCCCCGCTGCGTACTCGCTACCTTCTGGTTTAGTGGGTGATGCAAGCAGCACGCCGGAAGCCTTTATGGATACCCCTATCGTCAACGGCACCGCTTATCCCACAACCACAGTACAGCCAAAGGCTTACCGTTTCCGTATCCTGAATGCCTCTAATGATCGATTCCTTAACCTGGGCCTGTATCAGGCTACGACTGGCGTATCCCAGATCGCTATATCTGCTAACGGAAGTGGTTACTCCACTGATCCTCGCTTCCCGCCAAAAGTCGTCATCACGAATGCTGCTGGCGATACCACTGGCCATGGCGCAACGGCGGTTGCAACCGTTGATCCGGGGACAGGAAGTATTACCCGCATAGACATGACCAATGTAGGCGCCGATTACACTGCACCCGTTTCTTTGTCGGTCTTAGATAACATCTATGTTGCTGATACTACAAAAACGCCTGCCGTTGTTGCCCATGCAGCCCCAGGTGGTTTTGATTTCGCAGCCTCAGGCAGCATTACTATGGATCAAACCGAAGTCGAGATGGTGGCGTTCGATGCGACGCAGGCTGCCAAGACTCCATTTCCGACCAGCGGCGGCCTGCAAGGCACTGGCTGGGGAACCCTCGACTCCATGCAGCATCCGTCCGGTGTACCCAACCCAACCAAGTTGGGGCCGGACATCATCCAAATCGGTACTGAAGGCGGCTTCCTACCTCACGCCGTGACGATACCTTCCACACCAATCAACTACGAGTACAACAAGCGCAGCGTTACCGTGCTTAACGTACTGGAACACGGCGTGTGGATGGGACCTGCGGAACGTGTTGACGCGGTCATAGACTTTTCGCAATACGCAGGCAAGACGTTGATTCTGTACAACGATGCTCCTGCACCACTGCCAGCAGGCGACCCGCGTATCGACTACTACTCGGGCGCCCCGGATCAAACTGGTGCGGGTGGTGCTGCTCCGACTTTGGCGGGTTACGGCCCGAATACCAGGACCATTATGCAAATTAAGGTCAGCAGTGGTACACCTAAACCTTTCGACGTAGTTTCTTTGCAAGCAGCACTGCCTAAAGCCTACGCAGTGGAACAGGTCCCGCCCGTCATTCCTGAAATCGCCTATAACGACGCTTTCGGCACCCATGACGCCGACAACCTGCTCAAGATCTCCACCGGTTCTATGGCCCAACCCACCCTCAACTTTACTCCGACTGGCCCGATGACCTTGACAGGCGTCAATCTGCAGGGCGGTGGTACCGGGTATAGAGCGGCTCCTACTGTAACATTTGTTAATGGACTTGGTGCAGCTACTACTGCGTGTCCTATCCCTAGGGCGGCCACTGCGAAGGCGACCATCGATTTAGGTACGCGCATGGTCACTGGCTTTACCAGCTTTAATGCTGGCTGTGGCTACACCTCAATGCCCACCGTGCAACTTACTGCAACCAATGGCGGCACCGGCGCGACAGCCAATGGTGTGTCCAACACCACCAAAACCCTACCGGTCCAGAACAAGGGCATCCAGGAGTTGTTTGATCCGGTCTATGGCCGCATGAATGCCACCTTCAGCGTCGAATTACCGTTCACCACCGCGACAACCCAGACAACGATTCCGTTGGCCTATATCGATCCGGCCACCGAGAAGATTGCTGATGGCGAGACCCAGATCTGGAAGATTACCCATAACGGCGTAGACAGCCATCCGGTGCATTTTCACCTGGTGAATGTACAGGTGATTAACCGCGTTGGCTGGGACGGCACCATCAAGCCACCTTACGACAATGAGTTCGGCTGGAAGGAAACCCTGCGTATGAATCCGTTGGAAGACGTCTATGTTGCCGCTACCGCGAAACAACCAAAGACCAATTCTTTCGGCCTGCCGCAAAGCGTGCGTTTGCGGGATCCGTCGCAGAAAGCGGACGCCAACTTGGGCTTCACCCAGATCAATCCGGTTACCGGTGCTCCCGCTACTGTGGTCAATACTGTTGATAACTACAACAATGAGTATGTCTGGCACTGTCATATCTTGGGCCATGAAGAGAATGACTTCATGCGTCCGGTAGTGTTTCAGCCGCGTAGTTTTGATTCTGTTGCAAATGCCTGGAAGACGACGCTGGATGCACCTGCGGCGCCGACGCTCCGTTTGACTAGTGGCGTCCTCAACTGGGTTGACAATTCCGACAAGGAAATCCAATTTAACATCGAACGTGCGCCACTAACTAATGGAGCAACAGGTACCTTTGCAAATGTTGGCATCGCTTTGGCTAACGCCGGTATGCAAAGTTGGATCTCACCGGTCTCAGGCGTAGGAAAAAATGCTGGTATAATCACCGACGCCACTAGGGTAACCGGCCAATCTTACCAGTACCGCGTGGCGGCGGTGGGCGCGGCAGCAACGGGTGCATCGGTCATCGATACGACAACATTATCCTACTCGAATGTCGTCACTTTTGATGTTGCCCCATTAGCACCGACCTCGCTGACGTTAACCCCCGGGACATGTAGCAGTGCAACCAGCTGTCCGGTAGCGCTGAGTTGGCCAGACTCCTCCACTAATGAAACTGGATTTGTTGTGGAATACGGCATTGGTGCTACACCAGCTACGTGGACTTCGGCGACAGTCACCATAAGTGGCACGACTACTCGTTCTGCAACAGTCACTGGTCTGAACGCTTCGACCCAATATTCCTTTCGGGTAAGTGCAGTCAATAGTGCGGCGGTTGCTGGTAAAGCAGGTTCGTTTGTGACCAAATCGGCTACGACGAATGGTTATGCAGTGGTGCAAACAGCCCCTGCGACTCCAAGCGGTGTATCGATTAAACGGACCAGCATCACGGCAGCGACCTTAGCCTGGACTGATGCTTCAAACAATGAGACGAGCTTTCAGGTGCAGACTTCATCGGCTACAGGCACTCCAACGTGGACTAACCTCGACGTGGCGATTGCACGCAATGCGGCTCAGGGTATGGCCACAGGTGGCGGTTTGACTTACGCTGCGGCGGTGACAGCCTCGACCAACTTGTTGTACCGGGTGGAGGCGCTCAATGCGAGTCCTACTGGGGGCATCTCGGCTTCGGTTACCTTAAATGATACGGTTGCACCGGTGGCTGCCACAGGGGTAACTGGAACCACGACAACATTGAAATTCTTTGGTTTTACTGTAAGCACTACGGTCACGCTGAACTGGGCTGATGCAGCTAACAATAATGTGAGTTACACGTTCCAGCGCAGCACCAATAACGGTTCGACGTGGACGAACGTAAGTACGACTCTTGGGGCCAATGTTACTTCGACATCGCAAACTGTTGGAGGCGCAATCAGCAAAAACCAGTTTCGGGTTCTAGCGGTCAACTCGGTCGGCTCAACTGCATCTGCTGTTTACACTACACCGTAAGTAAAGCAGGTTGGGTTGCTTCTTTCCCTCGATATGCATTAGGTGGGCAGGCGTCGCGCAACCCTTGCTTCAAAGCTTCCTCATCCCTGCAATCTCGGGGTGGGGGCCTTAGAAGCCTATGGCTAAGTATCACCAACCGATTAAATTAACTAAATCACTACAGGATTTAAATCATGAACAAAAAATTACAACAACTAGCGGGCGCCGCCGTCTTATTGCTGGCGACAACTTCAATTAATGCCTTACCGATAGTGTTGCCGGATCCGGCTAACAGTTCCAGCGAAACAGGCACCTTCAGTATTGATGCTCATGACAGAATTAATATGACCGGCAATCCGATCAGCTTAACAACATCCTTACCTGTTAAAGGCAGTCATATTGCCAATGGCGATGGCCGATTTAAAAATGGCGTTATCCAGTATAAAGGATCCGCCAATTTTGATGGCGATATAGCCAAAGTGACACTTGGCAAGGATTTGCGTAAGGGCATGGTCGTTTATACCTTAAAAGGTTTGGTTTACGGCAAATTAGACAATGCTGGCGAACAGTCTGATGTCAGCGGAAATTTTGGGGTGACCACCAAGCCCGCACCGGAAGGCACTGCACTGAATAATGCTCAGGTAGAATCCAGCCACTTGGTACTGACGCCGCGTTCTAATGTAAATAATGTCAATCCATCCAACGCTGATAGTAAAAAAACTAAACGCTGAGAGGTCATTTCCATTAAGAGTAAGTAACAAGTAGTCAGTATGGAGATCAGCGGTATAAGGGGCATCGGAAACGCGGATTCCAAAAAACTTCATCCAGGCTACTTGCTTTGCTTAAGGTATAGCGCTTCATTTTATTGCCCACTCCTGAACAGTGTGAGCAGAAATGACTGTCATATGTAAACCTATTTATAGCTTGATGGGAGGCTATTTTGTACGTTAAAAATTTAAGTGTATTTTTCTTAGTCATGCTTTTAGCGCAGCAAGCTGTCGCTGAAAAACAACCTGTATTGGTCAATGGTTTCAAATCCGAAAATGATGCCACCAGCTACGCTATAGGCGCATCAGTCGGGAGAAATTTCAAAAAAGATGATTTTACAGTTAACTCGAAACTTTTTATTCAGGGTTTTGAGAATGGCTTGTCTGGCGCAAAACTTAAAATGTCGGAACAGGAGTTTAAATTGATATTGTCGAATATCCAGGTTGAGATGCGAAGTAAGATGGCAGGCAATAGGAGAGACAAAGGTCTGCAAAACAAAAATAAGGAAGCGGCTTTTCTTGCTGAAAATGCCAAGAAAACAGATGTGGTTAGCTTGCCTAGCGGCGTCCAATATAAAGTATTAAAAGCGGGAAATGGTTCAAAGCCGATGGATTCTGATTTTGTCGAAGTGAACTACCGGGGCACGCTGTTGGATGGCACTGAGTTTGATGCCAGCTTACCTGGTAAGCCGGTCAATCTTAAACTGGCACAATTAATTTCCGGTTGGAAAGAGGCAATTAAATTAATGTCAACAGGTTCCAAATGGCAGCTTTATATTCCGTCAAGGCATGCTTATTCTGAAAAAGGCGTGGGTAACGATATTGGTCCCAATGAAATGCTGATATTCGAGGTTGAATTGGCAGGTATTAATAAATAGCTGTCGATGAAGATTTTAAGTTGCTTGAAAGCGATAGCGTTCGATCAAGGAATGTTATCGTTCCTCAACAACATTGATAGTTAAAAAAGCTTAAGGAGTTTATGATGTTAGAAAGTTATTTGCCTTTTTTAATCTCCAGGTCTCGCTGTTTTGTTGTATCGTTGGCCTTGCTAGCTTGTGCTCCTTGCCAGGTATGGGCCGATAACGCGGCTCTTGTTGAGCAAGGACGCCTTATTTACGAGAAAGGCATTATTGGATCAGGCAAGCAGTTGGAAGGCTGGCGCGCGGACAATAACAAAATTGCAGGAAACGAGGCTGCCTGTGTTTCATGTCATCGACCCAGTGGCATGGGGTCAGTCGAAGGAGATATTTTAGTGGCGCCGATCACCGGCAATTATCTGTTTAACCCGGATAAAGTCCAGCTCGCCAACATGGATCCCCGTAGTGGTAAAAAATTTAATCAAACACATCCTGCTTATACTGAAGCCAGCTTGGCCACAACACTGGTAAGCGGCATGGATAATCAGGGGCGCACATTGTTTCCGTTAATGCCCCGGTATTATCTTGCGACCAATGATATGGCGGCACTTTCGGCGTATTTGAAACAGCTTTCAATAGCCTGGTCACCCGGTGTTGATACAGAGACCCTCCATCTGGCAACCGTTATAACACCGGAAGTTGAACCGGAGCGCAGGAAAGCATTTCTGGATACTTTGCACACGGCGGTAAAACATAAAAACGGTAATACCTCGACGGCTGCCAATAAAAAGGGCCGCCGTCACATGACTTCAGCTGCGGAAATGGTGTTAGGTACTGAGCGTAAATGGGATCTGCAAGTCTGGGAGTTGCAAGGAACCCCTGATACCTGGAATGCCCAATTAACTGAAAAATACAAATCCCATCCCGTATTTGCGGTGGTGTCGGGGGTGTCAAATGCGGACTGGGAACCGGTACATGATTTCTGCGAGAGCAATCATGTACCGGGTTGGTTTCCAAGCGTGATTTTACCGGTAACGACGGGGTCTTTTTACTCTTTGTATTTCTCAAAAGGCGTGATTTTGGAAGCTGAGGTATTGGCCAATCAGCTCAAACAGGTTGTAAAGCCAAAACGGCTTGTTCAAATTTTCAGTAATGACCCCGTCGCAAAAGTAGCGGCAAAGAACTTGCGTGATGCATTAGCCAAGACTGGCATTGCTTTAGAAGAGCGAGTCGTCAAAGAAGGCGTGGCGATTTCAGCCCAGTTGCCCGGCGATTTGACCAACAAAGATGTGGTGATGTTTTGGCTGCGAGATAACGACCTGATTAATTTTGATAATTCGTTACCGCCTAAGGTTAAGGCATTATATTTTTCCAGTGAATTGGCTGGGAGAACCTTATTGCCAGAAGCTTGGCGACAAAATGCGCAGTTGCTTTATCCTTACCAATTACCTGATCAGCGTCAATCCAATTTAACCAATTTTCATGCCTGGCTGGCTATGAATAAACTACCGATAGTAGATGAGTCGTTGCAAGCGGAGGCTTTTTTTGCGGTGGAATTTTTGACCGAAACGGTGTCTGAAATGCTGGATAATCTTTATCGGGATTATCTTGTAGAAAGAGCCGAAGCCATGTTGAGTCGAAGTGAGTCCATAAAATCAGAACAACAGGTTCGTGAACGGCAAATAAGAGGTAAAACAGGTCCATTAATTCAGCAACATAGCACCAGCATTTACCCGCATCTGGGTTTAGGCATTGGCCAACGATTTGCGTCCAAAGGCGCTTATCTGGTCCATTACGACAAAGATGCAAAGTTGCAGGCCAAATCGGATTGGATCGTGCCGTGATGAATGTAACCTGATTGCTCAATTTAATTTAGTTTTTTAGATCCTTCGTTTTGAAAAAGGCGAGACCAACAATTACAACACTAGTTTCGGAAATATTGAGTGACAAACAAAATAACAATACAACTCACGATTATTAAACTATTTATACTCGAGACTAAAATGATGAAACAACAAATCCTTAAAGTTGACTTATTTTTCAAGAAGAACCTAAACTATTTACGTTGGTCTAATACAGTTACAGCTCAGGACATTCTCAGCCGTATCTTGCGATATGGCAAAAAAATTATCACTATTGGCAGTGCATTGCTGGCGATAACGCTGTCCGCCCCTGTTTTTGCCAGTCCCTTGTATTCTCAGCCTCCAACAGGTACAGGTATCAGCAATTCATTTGTAACAACCGATCCTAATAGCTCTGAATTCGATACTTGGACTTATGATAATTTTGCAGCTACACAGTCCGGTGCTGCTTCCAACATCAGTTGGGAGGGACAAGCCAGTCTTAATACCGGATTTACTATCCAAATATTGACTGCACAACCTACTACGCCAGATAGTCCAGTCTCTAGCCAAGTCGTCCGGAAAATCAATGTGCCGAATAACTATAGTCAGGTAGCAAACATTAACGGATGGTCTGATTTTCAGATGGATTTAACAACATCCTTTAGTTGACGGCTGGCACCCAATACTGGTTAACCATCTACTCGACTGGTACCTTGGAATGGGGTTGGCAAAATGGAACGGGCGGTGACAACCTGTCTAGTCGTTATAATAGAGGTCAATCCCAGTGGTTGCAGGCACCGGGCAACCGTGCCTTTTCCTTTAATAGTGCCGTGCCATTACCAAGTGCTGTTTGGATTTTTGGTACTGGCTTGATGAGTCTACTTGCATTTAATAAACGTAAAAATAACACAGCTATCTTTTAAATTAAAAAAAGTCGCCTGATTGCGTTGTGGATTTTTCGTGGCGCATCAGTTTTAATTGTTATTAGCTATTTTATAAGTTACTTATGGGGCAATTAATCAATTAACTTTACATATAAAAAATGATGAAACAACAAAAAATGGAAGTTGCCTTCTGCAATGGGTATTACAAAAATAATTTGTCTTGGACATCAATAATCATAGTACAGCAATCGCTGGTGACCATAATAGGAATATTGCAAATTGGAAAAAAGCTAGCTGTTCTAGGGGGGGTCCTATCGGCATTGACGCAGTCAAGTCCGATATTTGCTGGTTCAGTGTACGCACAGCTACCTCTAGACACAACTACCAGCAACTCATTTGTTACGACCGATCCTGATGGCTCTGATGGTGATACCTGGACTTATGATGATTTTATTGCCACGCAGTCCGGCGCTGTTTCTAACGTTACCTGGCAGGGACAAGCTAACCCCAATACCGGATTCACCATCCAAATTTTAACTGCGCAACCTTCTACTCCAGATACCATTGGTCCCAGTCAAGTCGTAGAGACGATTAATGTGCTAGATAATGCCAGTCAGATAGCAAATAAAAACGGATTGTTTGATTTCCACATAGATTTAACAAAACCCTTTGCGATGATTGCTGGCACTCATTATTGGCTTACCGTTTATTCCAATGGACCAGTGCCCTGGGGATGGGGAAATGGCAAGGGTGCCAACAACAAATCGATCAGTTTTAATAGAGGCCAAGCCATGTGGTTACCTGCGCCTGGCGATCGAACCTTCTCCCTAAACTATCAATGATTTATTCGGAATTCCCCAGCTTGCTGTGATTTATGGAATAAGAAAAATATACAATTAAACCGATAACCAACCAGATTACAAAACGCAGCCAAGTTAGAGCGGGTAAAAAGGCCATCAGCGCAGCACAAGACAGCATGCCCAGGACCGGAAATAAAGGGCTGAACGGTGAGCGGAAAGGGCGTTTCATGTCAGGTTTGCTAATTCGTAATACCAGAACTCCCAAGCAAACCAGTACGAATGCTGCTAGAGTGCCAATGTTGACCAATTCGGCAAGATCTCCCAGCGGTATGAAGCCAGCGGCTACTGCCATAATTAGGCCGCACAAAACAATAACGCGAACTGGCGTTTGGGTTTTGGGATTGACTTCGCTGAAGAATGACGAGATCAGTCCGTCTCTGGACATCGCGAAGATAATACGCGTTAGTCCATAATATAGTACTAGCATAACCGTGGTCAGTCCGGCTATTACGCCAGTGGATATAAGTGCTGAAGCCCAGTTGTAACCGAGCAGATTTAAGGCGTGGGCGACAGGTGAGGATACGTTGAGATCGGTGTAGTTGACAACGCCGGTGAGCAAACCGGAAACCAGAATGTAAATAATCGTACAAAAACCCAGTGAGGTTACAATGCCGAAAGGCAAATCGCGTTGCGGATCTTTAGCTTCTTCGGCGGCCGTAGAAACAGCATCAAAACCAACATAGGCAAAAAACACCAGTGAGGCACCGGCCAGGACGCCTGTGGTTTTTCCGTCAGGCAAGGTCTGAAACCAACCGAAAGGCATAAAAGGAGTCCAATTTTCGGGGTTGATGTTGAACACAGCAACTGCAATAAAGACAGTGATGGTTAATAGCTTAACGAATACCATCGCGTTATTTACTTTTGCACTGTGCTTCACGCCCATGATCAATAGCAACATTAACAATAAAATGATGGCAGTTGCGGGTAGATTAATAAGTCCGCCCAGTTTGGGGGCTTTGGTAAGCAGTTCAGGTAACGGCATGCCGATGGCGGTAAGTGCATTATTGAAATAGCCGGACCAGCCATTGGCAACGGTCGCTACGGCAAGGCTGTATTCGAGCAGTAAATCCCATCCAATCATAAAAGCGAAGATCTCACCAAAAGCCACGTAACTATAGCCATAGGCACTGCCGCAACCACCGACGGAAGCGGACAATTCTGCATAAGACAGGGCAGCAAAAGCACAGGCAAATCCGGCAATGACAAATGACAGTACCACCGCGGGTCCGGATTGGGTTGCCGCTGCAATTCCGGTTAATACAAAAATCCCGGTGCCGATAATTGCGCCTATGCCCAGAAAAGCCAGGTCCCATTTTGATAAACAGCGTTTAAGGCCACTTACCGAGTCTTCATCTGAAGTAATTTGTTTGGAACGGAAAATTTGTAGGGACATAAGTTGAATATTTGTAAGTGGGTTGACAGTTCAGGCAGCAGTTAATTCGTATTAGTCGAATTATAGACATAATCATTGTCAATGACCAAAACAAGTCGCTGAGGAAAGCAAAATTAGGCATGGGATTGACCGGCATGATATTATTGGCAATTTTTTTTGGATGGGTATTAACTTGGATATTTGGATTCCTTTTGGGGCAGATTCATCTCCATCTATAGTCATAAAAACCATCAGGTTAATAAAAAGAGTTTTTTATACTGTGTTTTTGAGAAATTTAACGTAATGAACATTCGCGCACTACTCGTCTTTATTTTTTTACTGTCAGTCATGGGAAGGCACGCCCAGGCAACGACTTATTCAATGCCAAAAAACATTAATGATACCGTAATTACTCAATATCCTGACGGCGTGGCTTTGACTCGCGCAGATCAGGATGAAACCTTATTAGATGTAGCGCGTCGTTTTCTGCTGGGTCAAACTGAAATAGTCCGATTGAATCCTGATGTTGATCGTTGGTTAGTTAAAAAAGGTGAGATAGTCCGTTTATCCAATCATAGAATTTTGCCTGATTCTCCGCATAATGGCATTACCTTAAATATTGCAGAATACCGCATGTATTATTATCCGCCGACTAAAAAGGGTGAAACGCCGCAGCAAGTCATGTCATTTGCGCATGGCGTTGGTCGGCAGGATTGGAAAACGCCTCTGGGTAAAACCAAAGTCGAACGCAAAATCATGAATCCCGAATGGCACCCACCTGAATCAATCAGGCGTGAACATGCCGCTAATGGCGATCCGTTACCGGTGATTGTGCCACCTGGACCGCATAACCCTTTAGGTACGCGTGCACTCTATCTGGATTTGCCAGGAGAATATCGGATTCATGGCACCGACATCGACAAGATTAATGGTATCGGCATGCAGATAACCCATGGTTGTGTTCGGATGTATCCTAAAGATGTTGAAGAATTATATGATTTGGTTGACGTGGGAACGCCAGTTTATATTGTTAAGCAACCGATCAAAGTTGGCTGGTTGGATAATGTTCTCTATGTCGAATCACATCCCGATCTCGAAGGTGAAGAAACAACCCTAGATCAACGCTTTGCAATAGCTTTGGGCTTGATTAAAAAAGCCAATAATAATCAGGAAATCTTTGATTTTGATCAGCAAGCGCTAAATAAATCGCTTAAAGAGCAAAGCGGTGAACCGATTGCAATTTATGAACGCTTGCCACCCTTGGAAGAAGCTTTAGTTACTCCAGAAACAGTTCCTGTTCCATTAATTCCGGTGCCTGCGAAGCCTTCAAGACAGCTTACAGGCAAGTCTTCAACGGTAGCAAAGACTTCATCTACAGCCAAGTCTTTGGCTCCAGCAAAGAATTCAGTTGCAGCGAAAACTTTAGTTCCAGCCAAGACATCTATCAACCCTGGGCGTAAGGGTTCACCCGATGGTTATTATCACGGTAATTAGGTTTGTAGGTTGAATTATGAATTTTGATATTATCTGCTTCGATTGCGATAGTACGCTAAGCAAAATAGAAGGCATAGACGAACTGGCCAGGCGCGTGGGTTTGGGCGAAGAAATGTCCAGGCTGACTGATGCAGCGATGAACGGTGAGGTATTGCTGGAAGAGGTCTATGAGCAGCGCTTGTCGTTGATCAGGCCGGATCAAACTAGTATCGACTGGTTGGCTGAGTTGTATATTGAACAGATCGTTGATGGTGTTAAAGACGTGTTTGAGACACTGGCAGCATCAAACAAGGAATTACATATTATAAGTGGCGGACTGCGCCAGGCAATTTTGCCGCTGGCACACGCATTGGGTTTGTCTCCAGACAGAGTACATGCCGTTGATGTTATTTTTAATGTTGATGGCAGTTATCTTGCCTATAATCAAAAATCTCCGTTGGCCAGGTCAGGAGGAAAAGCTGAAATTTGCAGGGAATTGCTCGAATCAGGTGGTTCCCTGGTCATGATTGGTGATGGCAATACTGATATGGAAGCCAAGCAAGCCGGCGCTTATGTGATCGGGTTTGGAGGTGTGGTTGAGCGCGCAGTAGTTCGTGAGCAAGCTGATTTCTATAGTGCCGAGTCAAGTTTGGTTTCTGTGCTGGGGCAGCTTTTATAAGCGAATGATTTAACAGTTCTTAAGAGAGAGACAATGGCTGGGCATAGTAAATGGGCTAATATTAAACATCGCAAAGCTGGTCAGGATGCTTTGCGTGGAAAAATTTTCACCAAAATATTACGCGAAATCACCGTGGCGGCAAAAGCCGGTGGCGCTGATACCGCAAGTAATTCTGCGTTGCGTACTGCAGTTGATAAAGCGTTGGGGGCAAATATGCGTCGCGATACCATTGATACTGCCGTAAAAAAAGCTGTAGGCGCGCTGGAAGGCGTTAATTATGAAGCCATTCGTTATGAAGGCTACGGCCCTGGCGGTGCAGCGGTGATGGTCGATTGCTTGACCGATAACCGTAACCGAACTGTTGGCGAAGTGCGACACGCGTTTACCAAAGCGGGCGGAAACCTGGGTACAGACGGTTCTGTCGCTTATATGTTCAGCAAGATCGGTATCATTACTTATAACGAATCGGTGGACGAAGATGCGCTGATGGAAGCAGCGTTGGAAGCGGGTGCTGATGATGTCATTACCAATGATGATGGCTCATTTGATGTCATGACCACGCCTGAAAATTATCTGCAAGTTAAAGAGGCACTGGTTGCCGCAGGCTTCGAACCGGATAATTCCGAAGTTACCATGCAGGCTGCGACCATGACTGATCTGGATGCCGAATGTGCAGAAAAAATGATGCGTTTGATAGAGCGGTTGGAAGATCTGGATGACGTGCAGAATGTGTATTCCAATGCAGACATTAGCGATGAGATTATGGAGGGTTTGAATTAATAAGCGATCCAACACCAAAAAACAATAGACTAAGCCGTTAAATAAAATTAAGCGGGTTTAGAAAATATTTATAAAATTTGATTGGGATGAATAGAAAAATCAGGCAAATATTCGCAAGCATGGTATTGATTTTCGTGATACCTGTTATGTATTTTCCGATTCTTTCGCATTAAACCTACCTGATAATCAGCATTCAGAAAATGAAGAACGTTGGCTTTTGCTAGGTAAAAAATTGAAAAATGCCTCAGTACACAGGAAAGTCTGCAATTATTAGTCAATGATTTATTGCGCAAAGATATTGAAATTGCCAAACGAGTCACTTTGTAGGTTTTGACTAAGAGTTCACCCTGATCAAATAAGGCAAAAGGGTAACCCAATCATATTAAACTTGAAATTGATAGGTTACGATCTCGCTGGCAATTTGCCTCCAAACAAACATAAGCTGATTGTTGCGCATATGTAATCGGTGCAATTCTTGATGAAAAACAGCTATAGCAAAATGGTGCGCACAGTGTACCTAACCATTTATTAATATTTGATGAGAATTTTAGGGATAGACCCCGGTTCAAGAATAACCGGTTACGGCATTATCGAAGATACGACTAATGGCTATAAATACATTGCCAGTGGTAGTATCCGTATTAAAGCTGATTATTTTCCTGACCGGCTTAAACAAATCTTTGACGGAATCCTGGAAGTTGTCGAACACTATCAACCAGAACAAATGGCCATAGAGCAAGTGTTTATGCATAAAAATGCCGACTCTGCGCTCAAACTCGGCCAAGCGCGTGGCGCCGCAATTTGCGCAGTACAAACCACCGGTTTGTCGGTGTTTGAATATGCTGCCAGACAAGTCAAGCAGGCGGTGGCCGGGAAAGGCAGTGCCGATAAAATTCAGGTGCAACACATGGTGAAAATTCTGTTAAATATTCAGGGTGAGTTACAAATCGATGCCAGCGACGCGTTAGGCATTAGCATTTGTCATGCGCATTATCAGCAAACTGCACAGCGTTTGCAGCAAGGCTTATTGCGATGATTGGTTTTCTGCGCGGCAAGTTGGTGTCTAAAGCACCACCCATGCTAATGCTGGATGTGAATGGGGTTGGCTATGAGGTTGAGGCACCGATGACGACTTTTTATGATTTGCCAGTCATCGGAACGGAGATCTTATTGCACACACATTTGGTGGTTCGCGAAGATGCCCATATTTTGTTCGGTTTTTCGACCGAAGCGGATCGTACGATGTTCAGAACATTGATTAAAGTTAATGGAGTCGGCCCCAAGTTGGCGTTAACAATTTTATCGGGCCAGAGCGCTGAGGAATTTCATCGTTGTATTCAGAATAACGACACTCAAGCATTGGTAAGGCTACCGGGCGTAGGTAAAAAGACCGCCGAACGTTTGGTCATTGAACTGCGCGACCGTTTGCCGGATATGGGCGATTCGGTCGATACCTCATTGCCGAGTTCTGATACGGTGACACGAGTTAATAATCCCAAACAAGAAGCCATCGGCGCCTTGTGTTCTTTGGGGTATAAACCTTTGGATGCCAGTAAAATGGTGCAAAATATCAGCGTCGAGGGTAAAAGTTGCGAGGATATCATTCGGTTGGCGCTACAAGGAACAATTAAATGATTGAGAGTGATCGTATGGTGACTGCTCACAGTCATTCCGATGAAGAGAGGCAGGATCGGGCTATTCGACCCAAGCGACTTGCGGAATATATTGGCCAAAAAGAATTGCGAGAGCAAATGGAGATTTTTATACAGGCGGCAACGGCGCGCAAAGAGGCGCTGGATCATGTGTTGATTTTTGGCCCTCCCGGTTTGGGTAAAACGACGCTGGCGAATATCATCGCAGCGGAAATGTGTGTTAAAATTCGTCAAACTTCCGGGCCGGTTCTTGATAAAGCCGGTGATCTTGCAGCATTGCTGACTAATCTGGAAGCGCATGATGTGCTGTTTATAGACGAAATACATCGTTTGAGCCCTGCGGTAGAAGAGATTTTATATCCTGCCATGGAAGATTATCAGCTTGACCTGATGATCGGCGAAGGGCCGGCAGCACGCTCAATCAAGCTGGATTTGCCCCCATTTACCTTGGTAGGTGCAACTACACGAGCTGGCTTGTTAACCTCGCCTTTGCGTGATCGCTTTGGCATTGTTCAGCGACTGGAATTTTACACAGTTGAAGAGTTGACAAGTATTGTAGAGCGGTCAGCGAAAGTTCTTGGGATTTCTATGGAGCCGCGTGGGGCTTTTGAAATAGCCCGTCGATCCCGTGGGACGCCTCGAATAGCAAATAGATTGTTGCGTCGGGTTCGTGATTATGCCGAAGTAAAAGGCAATGGCACGATTACCGAAGAGTTGTCGTTTAAGGCGTTGGAAATGTTAAAAGTGGATAATAACGGTTTGGATTCTTTGGATCGCAAATTGCTGTTAGCTATGATTGATAATTTCGCGGGTGGCCCGGTTGGTTTGGATACCTTGGCAGCGGCGATTAGCGAGGAACGGGGTACCATTGAAGATGTCGTTGAACCGTATTTGCTGCAACAGGGCTTTATCATGCGTACTCCTCGTGGTCGTGTGTTAACCCAGAATGCTTATTTGCATTTTGGCTTGCAGGCGCCAAAGCAATTAGGAGTATCCGAGGATTTATTCGAATAATTGGTGAGTAGGCTGTGCGCACCTTAAGCGGTAACAATTATAAACCCATGAAAGATTTTATTTGGCCGATACGCGTTTATTATGAAGACACCGATGCCGGTGGAGTGGTGTTTTACGCCAACTACCTGAAGTTTTTTGAGCGGGCCAGAACCGAAATGCTGAGAGCGCTTGGTTATGAACAGGATCACTTACTTCGCACCGAAGGAATTATTTTTGCGGTTCGTTCGGTGCAGGTTGACTATTTAAGTCCTGCCCGATTTAATCAGCAACTGCAAGTGTTTACGCAGTTGACGCTGGTTAAAAAAGCCAGTCTTGTTTTTGAGCAAGTTGTTAAACGAGATGATGATGTATTATGTGAGGGCAGTGTTCGAGTTGCCTGTCTGGATGCACAAACCCTTAGACCTAAAGCTATTCCTGAAACCTTATTTAGAGCAATATTAGAGCATACAACAAATGAATACTGATTTATCGATTTTCCATTTAATTAAAGAAGCGAGCTTTGTAGTTCAATTCGTCATGCTGATCTTGTTGGGCGCATCGATTTCCTCATGGACGTTCATTTTTACCAAGCGTAAAGAACTTGATCGTGCGGTAGAAATTACTGATGAATTTGAAAAACAGTTTTGGTCCGGCGTAGTCTTGGCCGAACTTTATAGAAAACTCGCTGCCAAGGATTTTGAACCTGAAGGTATTGAGAAAATCTTCCTTGCTGGTTATAAAGAGTTTTCCAGAATGCGGCAAGCCGGCAATGTAGAGCCTGGAGTGCAGGTAGAAAGTGCGCAACGTGTTATGCGCATCGAATTATCAAGAGAGCTGGAAAGACTGGATGAACATTTGGCCTTTTTAGCTACTGTGGGATCGATTAGTCCTTACATCGGTTTGTTTGGCACGGTCTGGGGAATTATGAATTCTTTTATGTCGCTGGGTAATGTCAAGCAGGCTACTTTGGCGCAAGTTGCACCGGGCATTGCTGAAGCCTTGATTGCAACGGCCATTGGTTTGTTTGCTGCGATTCCTGCTGTTATTGCCTATAACCGTTTTTCAACTCGACTGGACAGATTGACGGGTAGATATGAATTGTTTGTTGAAGAATTCGTCGTATTGTTACAAAGGCAGGCACACCAAAAATGAGCGCGCCACAGATGGGCAGGAAAAATGGGCGCAGAAAGCCCATGGCAGAAATCAATGTAGTTCCTTACATTGACGTAACTTTAGTGCTTTTGATTATTTTCATGATTACAACACCTATGTTGCAAACCGGTGTGGAGGTTGAACTTCCTCAAGCTGAATCGGCAACGGTTGAGTCGGAAGGTGATAATTTACCTGTTGTTGTATCAATTAACCAGCAAAGCCAGTATTTCATTACTATTGACGATAAAGAGCCAGAGCAAATTCAGCGCGAAGAGGTAGAGGCACGAGTGATGGCCGTTTTAAGCCTGAAGCCGAAAACCCAGGTTCTTATTGGCGCTTATAAAGGTATTGAGTACGGTGTTGTGGTTACGTTAATGGCGGGTTTAAAAAATGCCGGCGTCTCCAGTGTTGGCTTGATGACCAAGTCAGGCGAACAATAGAAGTCGATGCAAAGTAAAAAGAAATATTCATGGCCTATCATTCTGGCTTTGGTTTTACATCTTACCATTTTAGGTTTGTTTGGTTTAAGCGCCTTATTTAAACCGGATAAACAAGAACCGGAATTTGTGCCCGACATAATTCATGCTGAAATTGTCGATGACAGTAAAGTCAATAGTCCGTCAGATCCAACTGTAGAGCCGGTAAAACAGGAAAAGAATCTGGCCAAAGAACTAGTCAAGCAGGAAGCCGAAAAAGCATTGCAGCAAGAAAAAGCGACGGCTGAAGCCAAGAAAGTTGAAGTTGCCAAAGCTCAGGCAGAAGCTGCACAGCAAGCCAAAGAGGCAGAAGTAGTAAAAGAAAAAGCAGAGGCTGCAGCGCAAGCTAAAGCAGAGGCTAAACAAGCTGAAGCAGTCAAAGCAAAAGTTGAAGCCGCTGCCGAGGCGAAACAGGCTGAAATAACCAAGGCCAAAGCCGAAGCAGCTGAACAAGCGAAGGCTGAAGCTAAACAACAGGAAGTTGCCAAGGCGAAAGCTGAAGCTGCCGAGCAAGCTAAAGCAGAAGAAGTAGCGCAGGCCAAGGCTGAAGCAAAACAGGCGGAGCTTGCCAAGGCGAAGGCTGACGCTGCCGAACACGCTAGGGCAGAAGCAGCAAAAATGAAGGCTGAAGAATTAGCGCAGGCCAAGGCTGAAGCAAAACAGGCGGAACTTGCCAAAGCGAAAGCCGAGGCGGCAGAAGCTGCAAAAGCCAAGGCAGAAGCAGCAGCGCAGGCGAAAGCTGAAGCAAAACAGGCGGAACTTGCCAAAGCGAAAGCCGAGGCTGCAGAACAGGCCAAGGTAGAAGCTGCCAAAGCAAAGGCCGAAGCAGCCGCGCAAGCCAAGGCTGAAGCAAAACAGGCGGAGCTTGCCAAAGCAAAGGCCGAAGCCGCAGAGCAAGCCAAGGCTGACGCCGCAAAAGCCAAAGCCGAGGCGGCTGCAAAAGCAAAAGCTGATGCAAAAGAAGCTGAAGTAGCCAAAGCGAAAGCTGAGGCCGCAGCAAAATCCAGGGCTGAAGCTGCAGAAAAAGCGGAGGCAGCCCGGTTAAAAGCAGAAGCAGAAAATGCTGAAGCTTTAAGAATGGATGCTGAACAGGCTAAGATGGATGCAGAACAAGATCAAATAGCGATCAAAACCGCCGCCGCCGCGATTCGACAAAAAGTGACGATGAGCTGGATTCGACCGGTATCAGCCTCGGCGGGATTAAAGTGTACAATTCAGGTTAGATTGATGTCTGACGGTACCGTCATTGATGCGGTAGTCGTTACGACCAGTGGTGATCCGATATTTGATCGTTCAGCGGAAAATGCTGTGCATAAAGCATCGCCACTGCCAGTGCCTAAAGATAGAGACTTGTCGGCCAGGGAATTCAAGTCATTCAAATTTTTGTTTGATCCGGATCGTTCCAGATAATTGGAAACACGGTTATCATCATAAAGATGTCGTTGATGAGTCGGCGCCAATTTTTTATAAGTTAGTGAGGGGAAAGCGTGAAATTTTTTAGAAAAGTTTTGTTGATCGGTCTGGTGAGTTTTTATTTGCCCATTTGCCATGCAGAGATGACGATTGAAATTACTGAAGGTATTGAAAGCGCTCTGCCCATTTCAATTGTTCCTTTTGGCATGCAAGGGGCTTCCGGGGTTCCGGTAGATGTAAGTTTTGTGGTTGATGCAGATCTGGCGCGTAGCGGTTATTTTAAAACCCTGGATAAGCAAAGTATGCCAGGCAGACCTAATACACCGGAAGCGATTCAGTTTAAGGATTGGCAAGCTTTAGGTCAGAATTATATGGTTATCGGTCAGGTCATCGAAGATCACGGTCAATATAATGTCCAGTTTCAGTTGTTTGATGTTTATAAAGGCGAGCAACTGATGGGTTACCGGATGACCTCCTCAGCTGATGACTTGCGCAGAACGGCTCATCATATCAGCGACCTGATTTTTGAGAAACTAACCGGCAAGAAAGGCGTATTCAGTGGTCGGATTGCCTATATCACCAGCAGCAGGCAAGGCAAGCAAAGTAATTACAAACTGCAGATATCCGATGCGGATGGTTTTAACGCGCAAAACATAGCTTCCTCTTACGAGCCTTTGATGTCGCCTTCATGGTCGCCGGATGGCAGAAAGATCGCCTATGTTTCCTTTGAGAAAAAAGTCGCATCCATTTATATTCAGACTTTGGCTACCGGTGAACGAGTCAGTGTCGCGGAGTTTCCCGGAATTAATGGTGCGCCGTCCTGGTCGCCTGATGGCGGAAAGCTTGCGATAACCTTGTCCAAAGATGGCAATCCAGATATTTTTATTTTAAATCTGGTCAATCGCTCCTTAACAAAATTGACAAGAAGCATGGCTATAGATACCGAGCCAACCTGGTCGCCGGATGGAAGCAATATTGTTTTTACTTCTGACCGGGGTGGAAAGCCGCAGTTATATATTATGTCGAGTCAAGGTGGCGAAGAAAAAAGACTGACCTTTTCGGGTAATTATAATGCCCGGGCCAGTTTCTCGCCGGATGGCAGAAGCCTGGCCATGGTACATGGGAATGGTAGCGATTTTAGAATTGCGGTGATGGACATGGCGACCAAGTCGGTCACTGTTTTAACTGATGGCCGGTCAGATGAATCACCAAGTTTTGCGCCGAATGGCAGCCTGATTTTGTATGCGTCGCGAAAAGGCGGCTCAGGTTATTTATCGGCAGTGTCATTGGATGGTAAAATGCAACAGAAGTTGGTTTTTAACGGCAGTGAAATTCGCGAACCAGCCTGGTCACCCTAGGCTTGTGTGGATGCAATACGATTTTTTGTAAAATTAAATTAATATTTTTGGGAATAAAAAGATGAAATTGAATAAAACTATGATGGCTTTGGCAATCAGCGCGGCAATCCTGTCAGGTTGTAGTGAAGATGAAAAAGATGCGAGTCTTACTGATGGTACGCAAACAGCTGCCAGCGGTATAAACGATGCGTCAACTAGAGGTTTAAATAACGGTTCTGGTATGAACGGTTCAGAACTGAGTAATTCAGGAATGTACCCCAATGCTGGCATAGGTCCTGAATTCAGCGATCCAAACAACCCGCTGTCAAAAAGCACAATTTATTTTATGTTGGATAGCAGCCAGGTTCAGACTGATTTTGTTCCTGTGATTGCTGCCCATGCACAATATCTGGTAGCACACCCTAGTCAACGTGTTGTTATGCAAGGTCATGGCGATGAGCGTGGTACACGTGAATATAATATAGCCCTGGGCGAGCAACGTGCAAAATCGGTAGCCAACATGATGAAAGTCCAAGGCGTTACTGATGGCCAGTTGGATGTAGTTAGCTATGGCGAAGAAAAGCCAGCGTCATTTGGTCACGATGAAGCTTCCTGGGAGCTTAATCGTCGTGTTGAGTTGATTTATCAGGCTAAATAAATGAAAGCAGCTCTTATCCTGTTACTGTCTGCTTGTGGTGTCGTTAATGCGGAAATGGCCCCTATTGTCGACACATCAATGAACCCGACTGCTGAGGTTAGTGCTAAGCCTGCAGCACCCAATGCGCTGTTTGAAGTAATGGGGCGGTTGGAACAATTACAGGTTGAGGTTCAGCAGCTTACAGGTCAGGTTGAAGAGCAGGCTAATCTCATTACCGAAATGAAAAAGTCTCAAGCGACCATGTATTCGGATATGGATGCCCGACTACAAGGTCTTGAGAAAAAACCTGAGGGCGTTAAGCCTCCTGCTGGTGCGGAGAATTTACCAGTGCAGGATGGTTCGATTCAGCCAGACACCAAATCGGTTGAAGCGACTGTTTCTGCGCCGGTCGCAGCGCCTGAAGCCAAGCAAGCGCCTACTCAGAAGACTGAAATAACTCCATCTTCTGCAGACGAAAAACAGAAATATCAGCTGGCTTATGAAGCACTTAGAAATGGCCATACAGCCCAGGCAATTGCTGAGTTTACCAGTTTGCTGAGCAATAATCCCAAGGGTGAGTTTGCCAATAATGCCCAATACTGGCTAGGTGAGGCTCATAGGGTTAATCAGGATACTGATTCAGCGCGCAAAGCCTTTAATAGCGTGATTGTAAATTATCCGGGTAGTGCAAAAGTACCGGATGCGTTATTAAAACTGGGTATTATTGAAACCGAACAAAAAAATACCCAAAAAGCACGTGAGTATTTAACTCGTGTTACTGTGGATTTTCCCACTTCAACTGCGGCGCGTTTGGCGGCAAAAAAATTATTGTTACTAGATGACGTTAAGCAGTAATTAACGGTTATGTTGCGTATAACTGAGATTTTTTATTCCTTGCAGGGTGAGTCGAATACCGTAGGTTTACCTACTGTGTTCATTAGACTGACCGGCTGTCCTTTAAGATGCACCTATTGCGATACGGCTTATGCCTTTACCGGCGGTGAGAAAATTGCAATTGATACTATCATTGCCCAAGTTGAACAGTTCGGCACTTTCTATGTGACTGTTACCGGTGGAGAACCCTTGGCACAGCACGGTTGTTACCGCTTATTGACAAAGCTGGCCGATAAAGGCTTTTACGTGTCACTGGAAACCAGCGGTGCGCTTGATGTTTCAGAAGTCGATCAACGCGTCGTTAAGGTTATGGATCTTAAAACACCGGGTTCTGGTGAATTGAGTAAAAACCTTTATCAGAATCTTGACTACCTGGACTCAAAAGACCAGGTTAAATTTGTAATCGGAAATGATGAAGATTATGAGTGGTCAAAAGAAACTTTAATCCGATATGATTTGCCCAATCGCTGTGAAGTTTTGTTTTCACCGGTGATGGGCCGGCAAAATCCAGGCGAGCTAGCCGATAAAATTCTTAAGGACAGATTGCCTGTCCGTTTTCAACTTCAATTACATAAACTACTTTGGGATGATGCCCGGGGTAAGTAAGTCAAACATTCGTTAGGCTCATGACCAGCATACAAAAAAAAGCCATAGTCCTGCTTTCGGGGGGATTGGATTCAATTACCGTACTCGCCCTTGCAAAAAAACAAGGCTACACCTGTTACGCCTTAAGTTTTGATTATGGGCAGCGCCATAACGCCGAACTGATTGCGGCGGCGCAAATAGCAAAAGATTATCAGGTTGAAGATCATAAAATCATCAAGTTGGGCTTAAGTTCCATTGGTGGTTCTGCCTTGACTGACGAGCATATTGCCGTCCCAAATACCCCGCAACAAGGAATACCGGTCACTTACGTGCCAGCAAGAAATACAATTTTCCTGTCGTTTGCGCTGGGTTGGGCTGAAGTTTTAGATCTGACTGATATTTTTATTGGTGTTAATGCCGTTGATTATTCGGGGTATCCTGATTGCAGGCCGGAATTTGTTGCAGCATTTCAGCAATTAGCCAATCTTGCTACCAAAGCCGGTGTCGAAGGTGAGTCTTTTACAATACACACACCACTTATCGCTTTGAGCAAAGCTGAAATCATCAAGCAGGGCATAGCGTTGGGAGTTAATTATCAACAGACAGTTTCTTGTTATTCTGCCGATAATCAAGGTCAGGCATGCGGTGTTTGCGATGCCTGTCGATTAAGAAAAACCGGGTTTATGGATGCGGGAGTTACTGATCCAACGAGATATTCAAACACAGGTTGAACTCTACTAATTAAAGCCAATATATAAATTTTGTCTATCTTGCAATTGGTTATGGTTGTGGATTTTCTGAATTAAGTCGGGCTGCCATGCTTTTCTGCAACCCGATGTTTCGCTAAGTTTTAAATCAAACGCGTGGCATTTGTATCAGCTTTTCGACAACCTTGTCACCAAATTCTTCAGTGCTGATCATCGTTACGCCAGTGCCGGGTTTGGAAAGATCGGCAGTTGAGTAACCATCACCAAATACGCCTTGCATAGCATCCCAGACGTTTTTCGCTTCTGCGGCCATATCAAAACTGTTTTCCAGCATCATCGCCACCGAACCGATCATCGAATAAGGATTAGCGATATTTTTACCGGCAATATCCGGTGCAGAACCATGTGAAGGTTCGTAATAGGCTTTCTCATCACCAATACAGGCAGACGGCATCAAGCCCAGCGAACCTAACAGGCCGCCGCCCTGGTCACTCAAGATGTCGCCAAACATGTTTTCCATGACCATCACGTCAAACTGGGTAGGCTTTAGGCACAGATTGGTCGCGGCTGAATCAACCAATTGATGAATCACTTCCACGTCAGGATAGTCTTTAGCCACTTCATCTAAAATTTCATTCCACAACACGCTGGATTTCAACACATTGCTTTTGTGTATATTGTGTAATACCTTTTTACGTTTGCTTGCCAACTTAAATGCCTGATGAAGAATTTGGCTGATTTGCTGTTCATCATATTCCAGCGTCTCTTTCACATAACGTAAGCCTTGCTCGTTAATCCCTGTTTCTTTATTGCCAAAATACAGGCCGCCAACAAGTTCGCGCACCATAATAATATCGATACCTTCACCAATGATTTCAGCTTTTAACGGCGAGAAATGGGCCAACGCTTTAGGCAAAAAAACCGGTCTAAAGTTTGCGTAAGTATTGTAACGACGACGCATCGGCAACAAGGCGCCGCGTTCTGGTTGTTTATCGATGGGGATTAATTTAGATTGCTCGTGGCTCAAACCAATCGGGCCTTTCAATATCGCATCGGCCTGATCACAAATGTCGATAGTCGATTGAGGGAATGCATCGCCAAATTCAAAATAAGCGCAAGCGCCAAACGCTGCGGGCATCAACTCGAAATTAACATCGTTACGTTCTTCGATAAGTTTAAGAACTTTAACGGCTTCCCGAGTAATTTCAGGACCGATGCCGTCACCTGCCAACACTGCGATTTTATAATTCTTCATTAGCTACCTTTGAATGTTTGCTTAATATCTACAGAGATATATTTTAAAAAAAGCTATTTTACCAAGCCCCTATCAAAAGCGTGTTGATATTTTGTAAATATCGCAGATTGTTAGTTTTTATTGGTTTATGATGCCAAACTGACGACGGCACTATTGGATCACTGCATAGATGCAGCGTAAGTCAGCCGGAGGAATGTGAGAGGCTGTAAAGCCGATTGCAGTGGCGAGAGAGGCTATTGTCTCTCTGCCTAATACTTTGTATATCATTTCTCATACCTCCATGATAATACATATAATAAGC
>CAILCX010000143.1 GCA_903832775.1 uncultured Methylobacter sp.
CACTACCCCATCTCCTATCGCCCTCATAACGATACTGCCGTTGATCATCTAATCTTTGCACTTAAATACGAGCCACTCAATCTATCTTGTCTAGCGACTGTGTTTCGGCAAAAGTCCGTCAAACCCGAATTAGAGCTCGCATTACATAACAATCCAACCAGCAAGTACAGTCGTCTAATCGGGTTTTATTTTGAATTATTGACCCATCAGACGCTGGATGCACCTGATCTATCCAGCGGGAACTATGTTGATGCGGTAGATGCCAAGCAGTATTATGTCGCGCCTTCGCAGCGAGAGAGAAAATTTCGTGTGAACAACAATCTGGTTGGCAATGGATGGCTATCGGCGCTTATGAAACGCAATGAAAGCCTAATCGGAAATAATGAGCTTTGTGAATTGGCACGAAAATCCTTGTCGCATCATTCAATGGAACTATTGGCAAGGGCAACACGCTACCTGATTGCACTGGAGACAAAGTCGTCCAATGAGATTGAGGCCGAATCGATTACGCCCAGCAAAAAAATAAAATACATGCTTGCCTTGGAGTCCATTAATCTTGATGATCTTACCAAAGAAAAACTCATTGCCACACTCAATATTATTAAAGACAAACATTACCAAGAATATGATTACCGCTATCAGCAAAATTATTTAGGAAAAAGCGGTCGTGGATACGCGACTGTCGATTATGTGCCGCCAAAGCCTGGCGATGCGCATGATTTAATGGATCACTGGTTTAAGTTAAGGGTGCGCGTGTTAAGCGCGGACATGCCTGCCATTGCCAAGGCGGCGGCATTATCATCAAGTTTTGTATATATTCATCCCTTCATGGATGGAAATGGTCGATTAAGCCGTTATATCATGCAGGACACGCTTTACCGCGACAAGATCATTGATCAGCAATACGCATTGCCATTGTCCTCAGGCATACTAAAAGATATCAGTGATTATTATCGAATATTAAGCGAAACATCTAGCCAGATCATGAAATTGGTTCAGTTTGAATTGCTAGATAATTATTCAGTAACGGTGCTAAATGACACAGTCGATAGCTATCGGCATTTGTGTTTTGATGCGCATGCGCAATATATGTCTGATGTTTCCAGAAAAGTGGCTATCGAATTAATTCCAGAGGAACTTGAAAAGCTTCATCAGTTTGATCGACTCATGGATCATTTAAATGAATCGCTTGACCTGCCAGAAAAGGATTTGGGGTTAATAGCTAACTTACTGATTAGCAATCAAGGCAAAATCAGTGTGAAAAAAAGAAAAGGCACTCTCCAGTCTATTCACGCCGATGATTTAAATCGCGCTGAATCCATATATGCCAATCTGTTTATAAATTAGACTCTCTAACTATGGCGCTATCGCCGCGTAAACTGTCCGAAGTATTGTTTTAGGCAAAATAGGTATTTATACGGATTACCTGACGCTCGTAATTCAGATATTATTACAGTCAAGCGAATTAACGTGATCAGTAAGAATTGACAGCGATGTTAGTGGTCGTTAATTTCTGAAAGTCTATAGACCTTTATTCCAAATTATAAATTATGGACAAGAAAATAAAATTTCTAATTATCGCCGGTGCTAGACCCAATTTTATGAAAGTGGCTCCTCTTATTTAGTATATCCGGAGCTATTCACAAAGTGCAGTCAACCAAGAAATACAGTTAGAGTACAAATTGATTCATACTGGTCAGCATTATGATGAAAAAAGACCTTGGCATTCCCGCTCCAGATGTCAATCTGGCTGTAGGATCCAGATCTCAAGCTGAGCAAACTGCGAACGTGATGCTAATTGGACCCGTTTTTATCCAAGAGAAACCTTACTGGGTGGTGGTCTTAGGCGTCGCTCTCACGGTGAGAGCGACGCCTAAGTCGCGACTAAATAGAACAACTTGATTTGGGATTACCTTAGCCAAGCTAAAAAAACATTAATATCGAGATCAGTTTTTTTAACCAATAGGTATTTATACTAATTGAATAAATATTTTTATTCAGTAGAGTGACTTCCAAAGCAGGGCGGGATAGTAAAACGCCTCGTAATTTAGGATAACCAGGACTGTCGAAGATTAAACATGAATAGTGAACGCTTAATAACGTTATTAAATTAAAAGGCACTCAACAAAAAGTCTCCTAGTGGCAACACTGGAAGACTCAGTGGAAATGCCTTCAGGCCATAGCTAACAATGGATACAGAGGATCGTATTTTACAAAATCTCCCGGATAGACTGAGCAATGGCTTTTATAAACGATAAAACACTTCCTATTTATGCAATAACTGTAAAAGCAAGCGATTAGAAAGTAAAAGTATCTGTTGCAATGCTAAAAAATGGCGGGGAATACCCGTTTATTTACCCTATTATTTAACTTATTAAGGAGTACAACATGCCTAAGTCAAATTTTATTCCTGCATCAGATCATGATTTTTTGGTCTGGTTTGATCATTTTGTCAGTAATCTTACCCAGGATTCTGGCGTATCAGAGGCTGATTTAAACGCTCTTAAAGAGGCAAATAAAAACGTTAATGACAAGGCTATCCATGCCAGCGACACGGTAGCCTTAGCCAAAAAAGCCACTGCTGACAAAAACGATAGCCGTCAAAGTGCAGAAGCTATAATTCGAGCAGAGGTGCGGCGAATCAAAGCACGCACCGATTACACCGAAGGTCTGGGCGCGCAACTAGGCATCATAGGGCCTGAGCATTTATTTGATATTGCCACGGCTCATCCTGACCTGAGCGGTATAGATCAAACAGGAGGACTGGTTTCCTTAAGTTTTACCAAATACAAAAGTGATGGCATTAATGTTTATTGCCAGCGTGAAAATGATGTCGATTGGGTATGGATAGGCCGCGCCACTTTATCACCCTATTTAGATAACCGTCCCTTGCTTGTAACGGGCAAGCCTGAATTGCGTCGTTATACAGCCATTTATATGTTGAAAGATAAAGAAATCAGTCAGTTCAGCGATGATATCGTCATCAATTGTGCACCTTAAAATAGCAATAGATATGTTAATAAATACTGTATTAAATAAATCTTAAGTAAATATCTAGAAAAATTTTAAATAAAACAAAATGCGCATTAACTACATATAAAAGAAATTTTTGCTAAATAGGACATCTGTTTATTATGTTTGAACACAATGCTCAACCAAGTCATTCAGTTAAGCGACCATTAAAAGCCTGTATGTTGGCATATACCTTTTATGAGAGCGACGGAAGGGTGATGCGATATGCCGAGACACTGGTACAGCATGGTTGGTTGGTTGAGGCAATTGTTCTCAATAGGGGGGGGCAACCAGAAGAAGAA